>JAUSNQ010000133.1 GCA_030655595.1 Paludibacter sp. | reverse complement strand
TTACATGTTAATCCTGTTAATCCTGTCTTAAAACTAAAACATAGACTTATGAAACACTCACTCATCATCCTGACCCTTTTAATTGGGATTCAATGTTTCGGACAAAGTCCTGAAAACGAAGCATCAATCAACAAACGTCATCTTCGTTACGCCGACAACGTAATTCTACAATCAATTCAAAACAAAGAAATTCCGGGTGCTGTACTGGCAGTCGTTCATCGCGACAAGCTCGTTTACCTGAAAGCATATGGAAACAAGCAGACTTATCCCGAAGTCGTTAAGATGAAAACAAATACTGTTTTCGATTTGGCGTCACTGACCAAATCCGTTTCAACGGCAACTTCCATCATGATATTGACAGAAAGAGGCAAAATAAGCCTCGAGGATCTTGTTTCTGTGTATATTCCTGAATTTAAAGATAGTATACGTATAAAACATATATTGACCCATACATCGGGACTGCCGTCTTATGCTCCAGTTGATTCATTAATAAACGAGTTGGTTGATAATCCCAACACTTTGATACAACACATCGCAAATGTAACGAGGGGTTTTAAACCCGGAGCAGGATTTAAATACAGTTGTGTAAATTACATCATCCTGCAACAAATTGTGGAACAAGTCAGCGGACAAAATCTGCGTGATTTTGCGAAAGAAAATATCTTTGATGAGTTGAGAATGAGCAGTACAGATTATAATCTTGCTGAAAAAAAACACAAAAAAATTGCTCCAACAGAGAAACAAGCAGATAATCAGGTTTTATTGGGAATAGTCCACGACCCCTTGGCTCGCAAATTAAAAAATGGCATCTCAGGTAATGCCGGATTATTTTCAAATGCAAAAGATTTGGCCCTTTTTTCAGCCATGCTGCTAAATCAGGGTACGTTGAAAGGCAAGCAAGTGCTTAGTCCGCTTACAGTTAAAACCATGACGACCGTACCCTGTGAATTTTATATACACGGACGAACACCCGGCTGGGATATGTATTCCAGTTTTGCCAAGAATCAGGGTGATTTACTCGGACTAAATACCTACGGACATACCGGCTATACCGGCACCTCCATCGTGATAGACCCCGACAATCAAATCGCCATCATCCTGCTGACCAACCGGGTACATCCCGAAGACAAAGGATCTGTGGCGCGTTTGCGGGCGGTAGTTGCTAATATTGTGGCGGGGGCGGTAAGTTTAAAATAGTGGTTAGTGATTAGTGATTAGTGGTTAAATTAAATTAAATGTTGATTCTGGTTTTGTAGAAACGCCGATTGTAGTAGAGACGCGCTATAGCACGTCTCTACAATGTGCGTCTCTACGTCGTTTGTTATCCGCAATGTCATATTAATTTTTTAAAATCTTTACAATCTTTATGTCTTTGTTTTTTTCGATATGGAAGAAATAAACACCCGAAGATAATTTCTTTAAATGAATAGCTTCATTATTAGAATTTACATGCTGTTTAAATACCTTAACACCAGCTACATCCATAACATGTAATACGCTGTTTTCTGCACCTATAATGTTCAATGCGTCCGTAAAAGGATTCGGGGATATTTGTATGTTAGCGGCAAACGAATTTTCTACTCCTGATGCTATCTCAAATTCTACCGTTACCGTTGCTATCCCTGTAAGATTAGAAAGCGTGTAAGTTGAATCTATATCATCAACTGCTACACCGTTAAGTTTCCACTCTTTCACCTTGAAGCCTTCATTAGGAGCTGCTGTAAAGACTACATTTTTACCTTTCTGCACTTGTGAGCCTGTGGTTATTGGTGTGTCGTCTACCTTAGCGGTAAGCGTACCATTACCGTTCACTGTATTAAACGTAACCGGATATTCTTCTATGGGAGTTGTTAAAGTAAAACATTCATTTTCTACAATCACGTTGCTGCCATTTCTCACGGTAAACTTTATCGTATTACCATCAACTTCACCTAAAACCCATCTTTGGCTATTACCATCACTTGGTCTCATACCACCCAGCTGCCAATGCATGGTTCCTGCACCTGCTACCGGTGCCGCTGTGCGTGTATAATTAGCAGGGGTCCAAACATTGTTTTTAACCTGCACCCGACGGAATGAATGACCGTGTCCGCAAAACGCAACTTGCACATTGTGTTTATCCAATACCGGTCCTAATGTTGCCATCGAAGTAGGCGTAAAGCTCGTATTAGGAATTTCATAGTGGAGCGTAATTATTTTCCAGGTTTTATCTGCATGAGCTGTCAGGACTTCGTCCAGCCATTTAACCTGTTCCGTTTGGCGTTGAACCGCCGTGTAGCCACCACCTTTTGACTCCCAATCCAGACCAATAACAATCATATTACCGTACACGGATGCATAAGTACCGTCTCCAACTTTCGCAATATCATATTTATCAGATGATTCCAAAGTGGGGTGTCCATTCAAAAATTTAATAATATCCGCATTGGGCGTACCCATATATTCATGATTTCCATAGGTGGATACCATGTCGATATTCGCGAAGCCGGTACGTTGATCGAACAAACTTGAATAATGAGAGTGATAAGCCCAGTTATTATCATTATCTACAATATCGCCCACATTCAGGCTAAAGAAGGGCTTTTGATCCATCCCCTCCAATGTTGCCGCTGCCGCTATCCAATGAGCCATATCCGCTGCACCTGTCGCCTGTAAATCGCCGTAAGCGCTGAACGAGAATTTGTCGGTACTGGTTGTCGTTGTGAATTCTCTTGTCGCCGACCAGTTTGTGCCG
>JAUSNQ010000109.1 GCA_030655595.1 Paludibacter sp. | reverse complement strand
TTGGGAATTATTGAATAACAGAACATATTATAATATTTACTTTAATACTATTTGCCATTTAACCATTTACCATTTGCTATTTGTTCGAAAAGAATTTCAAGCTTTTGAGTTCAGAATAAATTGGTAAATCGTGAATGCTTAAATGGTAAATTATTTCAACAAATGATTACAGTTTCAAATTTAGCTATTCAGTTCGGAAAAAGAGTCTTGTTTTCCGATGTTAATCTGAAGTTTACAGCCGGCAATTGCTATGGCGTAATTGGCGCCAATGGTGCCGGAAAATCAACTTTAATCCGCATTCTAAGCGGTGACTTAGATGCAACCCGGGGTACAATTCAATTTGGACCCGGAGAGCGTTTATCTGTGTTAAAACAGGACCACTTTGAATTTGACGAAGTTACCGTACTCGAAACGGTAATGATGGGGCATGATGTGCTTTGGAAAATCAAAGAAGAAAAGGATGCGATTTATTTGAAAGAAGATTTTTCTGATGCCGATGGCCTTCGTGCTTCGGAATTAGAAGAAAAATTCGCTGAGATAAACGGCTGGAATGCCGAAAGTGATGCTGCCTCTCTATTGAGCGGTTTGGGTATCAAAGAAAATTTGCACTATCAACTCATGAAAGAGTTAAGTGGACAGGAAAAAGTGCGCGTTTTGCTTGCCCGGGCTTTGTTTGGGAAACCCGATAACCTGCTTTTGGATGAGCCTACCAATGACCTGGATGTGGACACCGTGATGTGGCTCGAAAACTACCTGGCAAATTACGAAAATACGGTACTGGTAGTTTCTCACGACCGCCATTTCTTGGATGCAGTAAGCACCCATACCGTGGACATTGATTTTGGCAAAGTGCAATTGTTTGCGGGCAACTATACTTTTTGGTACGAGTCGAGTCAGCTCGCATTGAGACAACAACAGACACAAAACAAAAAAGCAGACGAAAAGCGGAAGGAACTTGAAGAGTTTATTCGTCGTTTTAGCGCCAACGTGGCTAAATCAAAACAAGCCACCAGTCGCAAGAAAATGTTAGAAAAACTGAATGTGGATGAAATTCAACCCTCTACACGCAAATATCCCGGCATCATTTTCACTCCGGATCGGGAACCCGGCAATATGGTGCTTGAAATACATGGTTTAGGAAAAACGGCAGAAGACGGGACTGTGCTCTTTAAAGATGTGAATTTCAATGTTGAGAAAGACGATAAAATCGTTTTTGTATCGAAAGATCCTCGTGCGATGACTGCTTTCTTCGAAATCATCAGCGGACTCGACAAAAAACACACAGGTTCTTTTAATTGGGGGGTAACCATCACACATGCTTATCTGCCTTTGGATAATTCTGCGTTTTTCAATACAGATCTTAATCTGGTTGATTGGCTCGGACAATTCTCAAACGACACCCTCGAATCATTTATCCGGGGTTATTTGGGCAAAATGTTATTCTCAGGAGAAGAAATTTACAAAAAAGCCAGTGTGATTTCAGGAGGTGAAAAAATGCGCTGTATGATTTCGCGGATGATGCTCAAAAATGCAAACGTGATGGTACTGGATTCACCGACAAACCATCTGGATCTGGAATCTATTCAGGCATTTAACAATACGCTGGTCAACTTCAAAGGCAATGTTTTAATGTCATCTCACGACCGCGAATTCATCCAAACTGTATGTAACCGCATCATAGAACTAACTCCCAGAGGCATCATCGATAAACAAATGGATTTTGACGACTATGTGACTTCAGAGGAGATTAAGGAAATCAGAATGCGATTATATAAATAGATTAAAAGAAATAGATCTGAAACAAAATTGATGAAATTCTAAAATTGATTTTGTATGTTTGTAGTCCATAAAAATCAAGCATCATGAAAATAAAATATTCTTCGTTCCTGTTATTGCTGTTAATTACAGCCTTTTCATGCGATCAGATTAACAATCTATTGACATTTTACGTCAAATCGAATACGAGCATCACCATTCCGAGTTCATCTCCGCTCCCTTTTCCGTTTGAGTTCTTGACACCAAACGTGCAGACCGACTCCTCACAAGAGTTCAAAAAGAACAACACGAATGTGGATTTGGTGAAAGATGTAATATTGGATGAAGTCAAACTGACCATTACAGCTCCTGAAGGGAAAACTTTCAGCTTTTTAGAATCAATTAATATCTACATCTCAACGAATAATGATGATGAGGTATTAATTGCTTCGGCTGAGAATATCGCTTCTACTGCTAGTTCAATCAAACTGACTACTACACAGGCGAAATTGGATACCTATATCAAAGCATCAAGCTATAAACTGCGAACTGAAGCCTCCATCCGCGAGACACTTAGCCAGGACGTCAGTATCCGGATTGATTTGAAATTTAAAGTTACAGCAGATGTTCTGTAAGTTTGAAAACAGGCATTGAACTATTTCCGCTCAATCTCACGCAAATTCTCCATTTTCTTTTTAGCAAGAAATCCGTAAATATCTTCGAGATGTTCGGTTACCTTCTGGTTCCCAAACTCATAGACTTTTGTAACCAGACCATCCAGAAAATCACGGTCGTGCGAAACAACAATCAGCGTACCGTCAAAATCTATTAAAGCCTGTTTCAGAATATCTTTTGTCCTCATATCCAGGTGATTGGTAGGCTCATCAAGAATCAGCAGATTCACCGGTTCCAGCAATAGTTTGATCATAGCTAGACGAGTGCGCTCACCGCCCGACAGGATTTTTACTTTTTTAAAGGAGTTATCTCCTCCGAACATGAAAGCCCCCAATAAATCCTTGATTTTCGTGCGGATGTCACCAACAGCTACATCATCAATAGTCTGAAAAACCGTCAGATTTTCGTCTAACAACGAAGCCTGATTCTGTGCAAAATAGCCAATCTTCACATTGTGACCGATCGTCAGTTTGCCTTCATGCTCAATTTCCTGCATGATGGCTTTTACAAGCGTAGATTTTCCTTCGCCATTTTTACCCACGAAAGCGATTTTCTCGCCTCGTTCAATCATGAAACTGGCATTGGCAAAAACGTGTTTCTCTCCGTATTTTTTCCCAACTCCTTCCGCTGTTACAGGATAATTTCCAGATCGGGGCGATGGCGGGAATTTTAAACGTAAAGCCGACGTGTCTTCTTCATCCACCTCCATAATCACTAATTTCTCGAGCATCTTGACACGCGATTGCACTTGCAGTGTTTTCGAATAGGTCCCTTTGAAACGTTCAATAAATTCGGTGTTCTCAGCAATCATTTTTTGTTGCTCATCGAATTGCTTCTGTTGTTGCACGCGTCTGTCCTTACGCAGTTCAAGATAATGGGAGTATTTAGCTTTATAATCATAAATCCTTCCCATTGTCACTTCAATGGTGCGTGTCGTTATATTATCCACAAATGCCCGGTCGTGCGAGATTACCACCACCGCCTTGCCTGAATTGATCAGAAAATCCTCGAGCCACTGGATAGATTCAATATCTAAGTGATTGGTTGGTTCATCGAGCAAAATCACATCCGGGCGACGCAGCAGAATTTTTGCCAGCTCGATGCGCATGCGCCATCCGCCACTGAATTCGGATGTTTTGCGTTGAAAATCATCCCGGGAGAACCCCAAACCAAGCAAGGTCTTTTCAATATCTGCATCGAAATTAATCTCCTCAATGCCGTAAAACTGCTCACTCAACGCTGACACCTCTTCGATCAATGCCATATAACTTTCCGACTCATAATCTGTACGGGTAGTGAGCGCTTCATTCAATGCCTCAATCTGCTTCTCCATGTCGTTGATAGCAGCAAAAGCCATGGCTGTTTCTTCAAAAACCGTCCGGTTGTCTTCCAATAACAAATGCTGAGGTAAATAAGAGATAACAGTCTCTTTCGGATACGAAAGCTTTCCACGCGAAGGCTCACGAATACCTGCCAGGATCTTCAACAAAGTGGATTTCCCTGCACCATTTTTACCCATCAGGGCTATGCGGTCCTTTTCATTGATTACAAAAGAAACGTCCGAAAAAAGTGTTTGTCCCCCAAATTCGACAGATAGAGAGTCGGCTGATAACATGAATCGTATTTACAATTAATTACTGGATAAAACGGACGATACTACGTCCGACTGAAAAAGAATAACGCCCAATTATCATTGTGATAATCAAGCGTTATTAAAAGATGTTGTCTCACCAAGATTCGAACTTGGACAGGCAGAACCAAAAACTGCAGTGCTACCATTACACCATGAGACAATCAACGTGCCTTTTTTCAAAAGCGGTGCAAAGATACAACCGTTTTTCTGTTTTCGCAATAGCTTTCTGAAAAATAAATCCTTAGTCTGCGATCAACAGAAAGTAATTTTTCTTGCCTTTCTGAACAAGTAAATATTTGTCGTTCAACAGGTCATTGATGTTGATTAATTGTTCTTGTTGTTCCAGTTTTTCTTTGTTGACACTTACACCACCCGCCTGTACCATTTTACGCATTTCGCCTTTCGAAGGAAATACAGCTGCAAGATCGGTCAATAAGTCAATGGCTTTTACACCCTCAACCAGTAGATTTTTAGCAACCTTAAACTGAGGCACACCATCAAAAACGGCAAGCAAGGTGTCTTCATCCAATTTCTTCAACGCTTCTGAAGTCGCATTACCAAATAAGATACCCGATGCCTCTACGGCCGCCTGATAGTCTTCTTCGCTA
>JAUSNQ010000092.1 GCA_030655595.1 Paludibacter sp. | reverse complement strand
CTAAAGTAATGAATTATAATGACATACGCAATATTTCAAAGAACTTTTTTCGGGTTATTTTACCCCAATTATATGACTTTTTTTTAACAAATTATTAATCAACTAAAATCGTCTGCTCAGACTTTTCGGAGTGGACTCAATGATTATTTTATAATAAATATCAGCCAGATTGTTTTTTATCAATTCAGATTAGTTTGAATACAAACTTAATATAAAAATAAATAATAAGAAGTTGCAAAATCAATAAATATTCTGTACATTTGTTAAAATAAATTCACATGAATTTTATGAATGTAAAACCAGCTTGTGTAATAAAAATAACTAAATTATGAATTGCATTATTGATAAATTATCTTTGTGTTATAGAATTGAAAATATTAAACCGCTTGCTGACTATTTATTAAATAATGACGATGAAGCCATAAAGGAAATTGTTTTTGATGGAGGAAGTTTTTCGATGTATTTATCAAAAAGTAAAGGTTTTAAATCGGCATATTCTATTACATATTATGATTTGGATGAAAAAAAGGGAATTAATTCAGATGGTAAATATGAAATGAAAAAATATATATTTGGCACTTTGAAATTTGGACAGTTAGATGATGATGAAACATTAAAAGCCATAAGTTTGGATGATAAAAAAGTATGGATAGATATTGAAAATTCATCGTTTTATTTTCGAAGTAATAGTCAGACAAATAAACTAGTATATCTTGATTATATCACAGATGAATTGGGACTAAGATTCAATAATGTTACACACATAGATATTGCAATAGATAGCGACAAATTTAATTTTGCGAAAATAGTTAAGAGCTTACTTCGTTGTAATGAGTTAACACCAATAGTCGTAAATAAGACTTATGAGGACAAAAATGAATTAATTCCACACGTTCTATTTATTTACGCAACAAGTTGCACAAAGTTGTTGAGTGATTTTTCTATATACATACAACAAAAAGGAAATGACAGTATTACAGCAAAATGCTACAATAAGAGATATGAAATAGAAAATAAGAGTGAGAAAGATTATATTTCAGAATACTATGATTATCCCAAAAAATTAAATCGCTTCGAAATAAGGTTGCACCGAAAACAGTTTCAAAAATATATTGAAACAAAAAAAGTGGAGTTTGATACTGCATTGTTTTGGGATGAGAGTAACGATTTCTTATTTGATATGTTTATTCATTATATTTATGTCCTTATTCGTTTTAGAAAATCAAAGTACGACAAAAACCCTATGAATGTCTTTGAGGCCTTGGAATGGTTGGAGAAACGAAAAAAAGAGATAAGAACACAAAAGAGAAAAGAAAAACTAAAAAAATCTCTTTAATAAATGGGTATAGCATTGGATATTTTACAACATATATAATTAAAAAACAATTGGATAGATGTATTTTATTGTTTTGACAAAATATGTAACATTTGTTATTGTAGATTGATAAACTGGTCTATTCTAACATCATCAGCCCACAGCCCCAAATTTTCACCATATTTTCTTTTTAGTTCTCTGGGTGGAGAAATAATTTCATCTCCATTTATGTCATAAACTTTTACATCATCCATTTCATCAAAGTCGTCTCTCATATATAAAACATAATGAGTGATTTTTCCGAATCCAGGTATGTCACCTTCATGTTTATGAAAATGGTGATGAATTGTTTCTTTTAGAATTTGGTTTTGTTCAAATCTCTTTAATAAGGGAAAAGACCATTCAATTCCCGTGAAACGGTTAGAGTAGGTGAGATTGCCAATGAAAATTGGCTTAGGAGTTTCTCTTTGATGAAATGACACCAAATGCGGATGGAAATTGGGATTTTCGAGCAGGTCAATTTTTCGATTTAGATTACATGTTATTTTTGTTAGCATGTCAATAACAGCTTGTTTATTGTATCTTTTTTCTTTCATATTATTATTTTATTATAAATATAAAATGAAATGAATTTGAGACGAAATTGTTTGAAATTATTTTAAGTGGAAGAAATATTTATCACATATTGAAAGAATTCATATGTAATATTTTTAGAGAAAGAAAAAAATGTTAGGAATTAGTTCAGAATTTAAAGTTATTTGTTCTGATAAAACTAATGAGATTCCGTACCAAATTCCGAACCAGCCAATAAAAAAACCGCCGTAAATATTTGATTTACAGCGGTTTAAGTTGCTAGCTTGCTCTCCCTCTTGGACTTGAACCAAGGACCCTCTGATTAACAGTCAGATGCTCTAACCAACTGAGCTAAGGAAGAATTTTAATCTTGCAACTTTTTTAAATTGCGTTGCAAAAGTAATAGGTTTTTCTGAATTATACAATATCTTTGTGAAAATTATAGCATTAATAAACATAATAAAACATGAAGAAAATACTGGGAATGGGTAATGCGTTGACTGATATTCTGTTGCAGATAGAATCTGATGAAGTGCTTCACAAGCTAGACTTGCCTAAAGGAGGGATGAAATTAATTAATACCGAAAAATTCAATGAAATTAGGACTGAATTGAATTTTTCTTCAGCAAAAATGGCAACGGGCGGGTCTGCTTCAAACACGGTCAACGGGGTGTCGAAGTTAGGTGGAATAACAGGTTTTTTTGGCAAGATAGGAAAAGATGATATTGGAGAGTTCTTTTTAAATGATACACTAAGTAATGGAGTAACACCTCATTTGGAGTACAGTCAAAATCCATCAGGAACTTGTACCGTGCTTGTTTCTAAAGATGGAGAGCGGACTTTGTGTACATACCTTGGTGCTGCCTGTGAACTTGAACCCAGTGATTTAAAACCTGAACTTTTCGACGGATACGATATTTTTCACATCGAAGGTTATTTAGTTCAAAATCATGACTTAATACATGATGCCATCAAACTTGCAAAAGAAGCCGGGTTGATGGTTTCAATAGATTTAGCAAGTTATAATGTGGTGGAGGCAAATCTGGATTTTCTGCAAGAGATTATTCGAAACTATGTAGATGTGGTTTTTGCTAATGAGGATGAAGCAAAGGCTTTCTCAGGCATGGAACCCCGTGAAGCCTTGGTGCATATTGCCGATCATTGCCATATCGCCGTTGTAAAAATTGGCAAGGATGGCTCAATGATTCAATCAAGGAATAATCAACACATCATTGAACCATATTTGGCAAATTGTATTGATACCACTGGTGCAGGTGATTTATATGCCGCTGGATTTCTGTACGGATTGGCCT
>JAUSNQ010000011.1 GCA_030655595.1 Paludibacter sp. | reverse complement strand
ATGTTTTTTAGAATTTGGGCTTCATTCCCAAGTGGTGCATCACAAATGACCACATATCCGATTGTGCTTCAATAATTTTGCTGATGGGTTTGCCTGCTCCGTGACCTGCTTTTACATCAATTCTGATCAAGGTCGGGTATTTGTTGGAGTTAGCTTCCTGCAACGCAGCAGCAAATTTGAAGGAATGTGCTGGTACTACACGGTCGTCGTGGTCGCCGGTCATAACCAATGTTGCCGGGTAATCGGTGCCTGCTTTCAGGTTGTGCAAGGGTGAATATCCAAGCAGGTATTCAAACATTTCCTGACTTTCTTCTGCGGTTCCGTAGTCGGTTGCCCACGCCCAGCCAATGGTGAATTTCTGGTAACGTAACATGTCTAATACACCAACTTCGGGAATAGCCACTGCGAACAAATCAGGTCGTTGTGTCATACAAGCACCTACCAACAAACCACCATTTGATCCACCATTGATGGCTAATTTTTTCGAAGAAGTATATTTTTCGCTAATCAGGTATTCTGCTGCAGCAATGAAATCGTCAAATACGGTTTGCTTTTGCATTTTTGTACCGGCTTTGTGCCATGCTTCTCCGTATTCACCACCACCTCGCAGATTTGCAATGGCATAAATACCGCCTTGTTCAAGGAAAGGTATCCGGATTGCACTGAATCCGGGCAATAAACTGATATTGAAACCACCATAACCATACAGCATCACGGGATTCTTGCCGTTTTGCTTCATGCCTTTTTTGTAGGTGATGCTCATCGGTATTTTCGTGCTATCTTTTGAAATGTAAAACACTTGTTCGCTGATGTAATCTTCAGAATTGAATGACACTTCGGATTTTCTAAATAGTTCAGCTTTGTTTTGTGCCACGTCGTAGCGATAAATGGTTGGAGGGAAGGTGAATGATGTGAAGGTATAGAATGCCTCATTTTCATCCATGTTGCCAGAAATACCTACCGTTCCAATGGTCGGCAGTTCAATTTCATACTGTTGCTTGCCCCCAAAATCAAAAGCATACAGATGATGTGATGCATCTTTCAGGTATTTGACAAACAACTTGCCACCAAGGATGGAAGCGGTTTCCAGTACGTTTTCAGTTTCGGGAATCAGTGTCTGCCAGTTTGCCAATTGTGGTTTAGCAGGGTCGAAAACCATCAGTTGTTGGTTGGGTGCCTGATAATTTGTCAGCACATAGATTTTGCCTTGGTAATGATCGATAACACTGAAGTCAGATTCAAAACCCGGTGCAATCAATACAGGTTTCGCATTGGGTTTAGTCAAATCTTTGATCCATAAAGAATTTCCGGATGTGGATTCTGTCTCAACGATGAATAAATACTTTTCATCTTCAGAAACACCGGCACCGCAATTTCGAAGCGCAAATTGTTTATTTTCAAAAATGATTTTATCCTGCTCTTGATTTTGACCAAGTTGATGATAAAAAACCTTGTGATATTCGTTTTTATTCGAGTATTCTTTTCCTTTTTCAGGTTTGCTATAAGCTGAATAATAAAATCCGTCACCCTGCCACGCAATACCTGAAAACTTCACCCATTCTATGTGATCTGTTAACAAATTACGAGATGCAATCTCCATCACGAAAATTTCATTCCAATCGGAACCGCTTTTGGAGATGCTGTAAGCCAGGTATTTACCGTCTTTTGAAAAAGATGCCTGAGATAAAGCCACAGTGCCATCTTCGGAAAGCTTATTAGGATCAAGCAAAACTTTTGGTTCGGCTTTAAGTGAATCCAATTCATACAACACACTTTGATTCTGCAGTCCGTCGTTTTTATAGAAATAGTATTTGTTATTTACTTTCTTCGGCGAACCGTATTTCGGATAATTCAACAGGGTAGTCATTCTTTCTTTCAGACTGTTTCTGAACGGAATGGTTTCCAGATAACCGTAAGTCACCTGATTCTGGGCAATTACCCAAGCTTCGGTTTCTTCCGACCGGTCATCCTCGAGCCAACGATATGGTTCAGGAACATTGGTTCCGAAATAGTTGTCTACAATGGTATCCTTTCTTGTCTCAGGATAATTGACTGTTGTTTTCGTGGTGCAACTGTGCATCGTAAATAGTAAAATTGTTAGTTTAAATAGTGTTTTCATGAGATCATATTTTTAATTTAGTCGCTGAATCATTTTTCTTTCGCTTTTCGCTCTTAGCTTTTCGCTCTTAGCTTTTCGCTCATAGCTCTCCGCTCTTCGCTAACATTCATTTTCTCTACAAATTGTAGCATATAGGATTTCGCCGCTTCATATTCATTCGGAATAATTCCATCGAGTATCGCATCTTTGATTTTCATTTTTATTTCGCCCACCAGGGTACATGCAGGGAGGTTAAAAGTCTCCATGATTTCTTGTCCACTGATAGGAGGTTGAAAATTCCGAACCCGATCTTTTTCTTCGATTTCTTTCAGTTTTTTTCTTACCAACTGAAAATTAGCGCGGTAACGTTTGACTTTATCCGGATTCTTCGAAGTAATATCTGCTTCACACAACATCATCAATTCATCGATATCATCGCCAGCTTCAAATAATAAACGTCTAACAGCCGAATCGGTCACCTCATCTTCACTCAAAACAATGGGACGCATGTGCAAAGATACCATTTTCTGCACATACTTCATTTTCTCATTTTGCGGTAACTTCATTTTGCGGAAAATCTCCGGAATCATTTTTTCTCCTACAAAATTATGGTTGTGAAAAGTCCAGCCCAAGCGGTTATCGAAACGTTTGGTGCGGGGTTTTCCGATGTCGTGCAACAAAGCCGCCCAACGCAACCATAAATTATCGGTGTGCTCGCTTAAGCCATCCAGCACGGCTAATGTGTGGTAGAAATTATCCTTATGCCCGATTCCATCTTTGGTTTCAGCACCTTTTAATGCCAGTAATTCGGGAAAAATAATTTCCAGGAGACCGGTTTTTTCGAGCAAAATGAAACCCACTGAAGGTTTTCTCGACAGCATGATTTTATTTAATTCGTCGGCGATTCTTTCTTTGGATATAATTTCTATGCGTTCCTTGTTGCGAACAATAGCATCAAAAGTGTTGGTTTCTAAAAAGAAGCCCAGTTGAGCTGAGAACCTTATTCCACGCATCATCCGAAGGGGGTCGTCGGAAAAAGTGATGTCGGGATTCAAGGGTGTGCGAATCACAAAGTTTTTTAGATCATTGAGTCCGTTGAAGGGGTCGACCAACTCACCATAGCGGGCTTTGTTCAGACTAATTGCCAGGGCGTTGATCGTGAAATCACGGCGATTCTGATCATCTTCCAGGGTTCCATCTTCAACAACTGGTTTGCGTGAATCGCTGCGGTATGATTCTTTCCGGGCACCCACAAATTCGACTTCGAGATCTTTGTATTTGATTTGTGCCGTTCCGAAATTCTTAAAAACTGTTAGGTTGGCTTTCTTTCCTAATTTGGCTGCAACCTGGCCGGCAAGTTCAATGCCGCTTCCCAAAACAACAACGTCAATGTCCTTCGAAGGTCTTTGTAAAAAAATATCCCGGACATAACCGCCGATAACGAAACATTCCTTTCCGTTCTCGTCGGCAATCTCCGAGATGATTTCAAATATTTTATCTTTTAAATGCTCTTTCATGTTAAATTACGATGTTTAATCGTTTATCTGTTTAATTGATTATTTGTTCAATCCTTTAACAGATCAACAATACGCTGCAAAGATAAAATATTTTGTTAGGTTTTAGCTTGCCTTTTGCTTTCTTGCTTTTAGTTTTTTTAATTCTTCTTCCAGTTTCTCAATTTCTTTTTCCTGATTGTTGATGGTCTTGAGCAGTGCGTTTAATTCTTCATTATCAATGGATGAAGGATATTGAGCATTTACGCGATCCAGAAAATCTGCCAGCACATTCATGTAATTCATAAATGCCTCATAGGCAGTTTCATAGTTGGTTCCATACGCATCTTTGTGGCTCATAAATCGGAAATGATCTGTGGTTTGAAGCATCAGCCAATCGCGCATCAGGGGTTTATCTTTGCACATACGCACCCGTTCGCTCAGGCTGTAGAGTTTGTTAAGTGCTTCTAGTTGCAAATCGTTTCCATTCCAGGGACTTAAATCTTTTTCATGTCCCCACCAACTGGTAGGAAATGTCACCAACAGACTTCCTGTTATTTCATGTTTTTTGGAGACTTCAGAAGGAAGCATGAAACCAATTTGCTGTTCGATTGCATGATAAGGTATTGCTTTCAAGAATTCAAATATTCCCGATTCTGCTCGTTGCGCAATTCCTAATGACTCATAGCCCATCCAGATATTAAATACTTTTTCTTCTGAAGGAGTAGCTGCTATCCATCCAATGTATTTTTCAGCAGTAAGCGGGTAGTCAGTCCACGATGGATGTGAAAACCGCAAATAGATATCTTCAGATAATTTTTGATTTCTTACTAACAATCTTAACTTGTTTAAATGCGAGTGGGAATACACAAAATTCGGACTCTTCCAACCCATCACATGTTTGGCTTCTTCAATTAAAACGGTTTTGAACCCCATTTTAGCAATAGTTTCACCAATTTCATCAGAATAAATCAACTCTGCATTTCTAAGCGTTGTAGGTCGTTTGCCGAATAGATTTTCAATTTTATCGGCATGCATTTTCACCTGCATTTCAAATTCATCTGTGTCGAAGATGGAAGAAAGCGAGTGTGCATAGGGTTCAGCAAGAAATTCAACGCTGCCTGTGCTTGCCAATTCCTTGAAACTGTCAATTACCTCAGGTGCATATTGCTCCAATTGTTCCAAAGCTACGCCGGATATTGAAAAAGCACATTTGAACTTGCCGTTTGAACTGCGAATCATTTCAGCAATGGTGCGGTTTGCAGGCAGATAAGATTGTTCAACCAAAGCACTTATCTTTTCTTCAATCTGAAAATCATCGTAGTAATAATGATCCTGACCAATTTGAAAAAAATGATACTTTTTTAACCTGAGCGGCTGATGGATTTGAAAATAGAAACAAATGTTTTTCATATCTGAATATTTGAATTTTTTTATACTTCAAGGATGAATCTTGAGAAGTTTTGAATTATCTATTTTCTCAAAGCTCCCTCATAAATGGCTCTCACTTTTAGACCGGCATCAACCCATTTGATGTTGTCTACTTCTTCTTTTCCAAGATTACGTAAACTGTTATACATGGCCGGATACTTGACAATGGCATAAATTGCATCAGCCATGGCGTCAATATCCCAATAATCGGTTTTGATGGCATGGGTCAGAATTTCGGCACAACCTGATTGTTTTGAAATGATCGAGGGTGTGCCAACCTGCATGGCTTCCAAAGGTGAAATGCCAAAAGGTTCCGAAACCGATGGCATGATATAGACATCACTTTCTGCGAGCATCTCATGGACTTGTCTGCCTTTCAGGAATCCGGTAAAATGAAATCGGTCGGCAATGCCCCGCTTGGCAACCAACTTAATCATGGCCGGCATCATGTCACCACTTCCAGCCATAACAAAGCGTACGCCATCTGTTTTTTGCAATACCTTGTAAGCCGCTTCTACAAAATACTCCGGACCTTTTTGCATGGTGATGCGACCGAGGAAAGTCACCACTTTATCATTTCTTACCGACTTGGTAAATGTGTCGGCATCTTCGAGTGGCTCCACGGCGTTGTGCACTGTTGTAACCTTCCGGGGGTCCTGGTGGTATTTCTCAATCACTGTCTTGCGTGTTAAATCACTTACGGTGATAATGTGATCTGCTACATCCATACCTCTTTTTTCGATGGAGTAAACGGTAGGGTTTACTTTTCCGCGACTGCGGTCGAAATCTGTGGCATGCACATGAATAACGAGCGGTTTTCCGCTGATGTGCTTCGCAAAAACACCCGCAGGATAAGTAAGCCAGTCGTGTGAGTGTATGATGTCGAAATCCATTTGATGGGCCAAAACGCTTGCTACTGCCTCATAATTTGAAATTTCTTCGATCAGGTTATCCGGATATTTTCCGGAAAAACTGATACAGCCCAAATCGTTTGTGTAGATTCGGGTATAATCATATTTGATGCCGTTTCGTAACCAGAAATACTCATCAGGATGCATGATTTTACCGATGCGGTGATTCACGTGTTCCCAGCTGTTTTCTTTCCACACCACAGGTATGTTACATGCTCCCATCATTTTTAGAAAACTTTGGTCTTCATCTCCATGTGGGTTTGGTATCACAAAAGTAATCTCAAGATCGGTTTGTTCGGCCATGCCCCGCGAAAGGCCATAACTTGCTGTGCCCAAACCACCTAAAATATGAGGAGGAAACTCCCATCCGAACATTAGTACCTTCATAGTCTATTCGTTTTCATCATTTTTCAACATATTCAGCACCCTCAATGTCTCTGCCACACTCATGGCGAATGACATCCCTCCATGACCCTTAAAAGGCGGATTGCCGTCGAAAAGTTCGGGGATTGTGGCGATACATAATTCAGTTAATTCAGCTTCAAGACCTATCAACATACGTTCAATGAAAGATTTTCCGCTTTGTTTGTAAATGCCCATATAGGCAGAGGAGAAAATTCCAATGAACCATGGCCATACCGGCCCGTTGTGGTAATTTCTGTTTCTCTCTAACATACCACCTTCATAATTTGGCCGGTAAAATCCACTTTTAGGACTTAAACTCCTCAGACCTTTTGGGGTTAACAATTCCCGGGTACAAATGTCAATGACAGATTTTTGTTGTTGCCTGTCGAGTGGAGAAAAAGGCAATCCGACAGCCCAAAGCATATTCGGTCTGACTTCCAAATCTTTGTAATAGTCAATAGTAAAATCATACAAGTAGGAGCCATTCCAAAAAGTGCTTACAAAAGCTTCTTTAGTCATTTCTGCTTGATAATCAATCAAATCTGCTGCGTTGTCTTTTCCAAGTTCGCGTCTGAGCACTGCAACGAATTTCAGTGCATTGTACCACAAAGCGTTTATTTCTACCACATAACCGGTCCTTGGCGTAATAGGTCTGCCGTCTTCAATCGCATTCATCCACGTAGCAGCACGTTCGGCGCCATTTACAAATAGCAGTCCGTTGTTGTGTAACAATACGTTGGGATGGTTTTGTTTTCGAATAAAACTGATGATTTCAGTGCAAATATCTTCAAAACGATCAGCTGCATCTTTTGTGGATGTGTACGCAGCATATTGTTGCACCGACCAGATGAACCACAACAGTACATCAGGTTCATCAATTCCCTGAATATTAAATTTCGCATGTTGATTTTCCATGAAAAGATTAATTTCTTCTATGGAAGTTTTCATGATTGCATCAAAATAATCCATGCGGTCGATGGCAAGTGTACATCCCGGTAAAGCCACGAATTGATCACGACCGCGCGAACCGAACCAGGGGTAACCGGCAATCAGGTAAGTTTTGTCCCCGACTCTTTTGTAAAATTGTTCGGCCGAGTTTTTCAGTGTAGAAAACATATCTGCGCGTTCATGCCTTCTCGCCAATTCGCTCTCCCATAATTTATGAAGTTTTGTTGGCGCAATTTCAGTAATGCCTGCTGAAAAAATGATGGATTCTCCTTTTTTGATTGGCATCTCGAAAAATCCCGGAACCAGCAGATCCTCTTTAAAAGCATATCCGCGTTCCTGTTCTTTGGAATATTCAATGTTTTTATACCAGTCGGGTTGATGAATATACGTATTTTTCTTCGAAAATTGCATATTTAAAAACGGGTAAGTTTCATACAACCTCATGCTGATGCCGTTTTTGACTTCTTGATAAGACGTATCGGCATAATCATTCTGATAGGTAAGTTCATCGGCACCCCGAAAAGCAAGAAATGGTTTGAAACGCATTGTAGTAGGAGAGTGTGCTTCCAGTAAAGTATATTTAATGATTACCCGGGGTTCGTAGGAAACCAACATCCTTTCTTTGGAAAGAATTACTCCTCCGACCCTGTAAATAGTTCTTGAAATGCTATTACAATCAAACTGACGAATGTATTTATGTCCGTTCGGACTGAAGTTATTGCCCTCGTATTTGTGTATGCCGAGGTTAAATTCAGCGCCGTGTTGAATAACAGTTTCGTCTAATGATGAAAGTAATACGTGGTTTGATTCATTGATTTCCGGAATTGGAATGACCAACTGTCCATGGTATTTTCTTGTATTGCAGTCGTTGAGTGTTGTGCTGTTATAAGCTCCAGCCCTGTTGGTCCGAATCATCTCCTTTGCGAGTGATTTCTCAAGGTTGATTAATAAGGTTTTATCGAAATTTAAATAGCTCATACCTGACATTTTAAGTTTTTTTTCAAAACGATTGCAATTTATATATAAATCATCTATTTTGCAAGCAACTTAACAAACATTTTTATTTACTTATTTTATCTAAATCTTGTATTGATAAGATATTTAGAGCGATATGTGAAAATTAAAATTGCAGAAAACGGGAAGTTTCCTGCAAAATATGTTGTAAAACTATTTAATTGTGACTACATTTGCCGCCTAAAGAAATAGTTGCCTCTTTAGCTCAGTTGGTAGAGCAAATCATTCGTAATGATTAGGTCGTGGGTTCGAGTCCCATGAGAGGCTCGCACACGATCCATCACATTAATTCAGCGCTTTATCCAGATTTTTTTTGATTGCTTTCAAAAAGTCCTATGTGTTCAGGTAGTCTTTTCTATCAATATTGTCACCATGAACCAGCATGGCCAAGTCTTTGGTCATTTCACCGGCTTCAACGGTTGCAACACAAACGTCTTCCAATTTTTGACTGAAATGAATCAGATCGACATTGCCATCTAATTTTCCGCGATGCATCAAACCACGTGTCCATGCAAAAATCGATGCAATGGGATTGGTGGAGGTTTCTTTGCCTTGCTGGTGCTGACGATAATGACGGGTGACCGTTCCATGAGCTGCTTCTGCTTCAACGGTTTTACCATCAGGCGTAACCAATACCGATGACATCAGCCCGAGTGACCCAAAGCCTTGTGCGACGATATCCGATTGCACATCGCCATCGTAGTTTTTACAAGCCCAGACAAAACCACCGTTCCATTTCAAAGCAGCTGCTACCATGTCATCAATTAACCGATGCTCATAGGTGATGCCGGCTTCTGCAAATTTTGTTTTGAAATCATTTTCGTACACTTCCTGAAATATATCTTTAAAACGACCATCATACGCTTTCAGGATGGTGTTTTTGGTTGACATATACAAAGGCCATTTCTTTTCTAATGCAACCTGAAAAGATGAACGTGCAAAACCGTAAATGGATTCGTCGGTGTTGTACATCGATAATGCTACGCCATCTCCTTTGAAATCATAGACTTCCCACTCCTTTGTTTCACCGTTCTCGTTCGTGAAAGTCATTTTTAATTTGCCTTTTCCCTTGATTACAACATCAGTGGCTTTGTATTGGTCGCCAAAAGCATGTCGTCCGATAACGATGGGTAATTCCCAACCCGGAACAAGGCGCGGTACGTTTTTGCAGATAATTGGTTCACGAAAGACGGTGCCACCAATGATATTTCGCAAGGTGCCATTGGGAGATTTCCACATTCTTTTCAATCCAAATTCCTCCACACGCGCTTCATCAGGGGTGATGGTGGCACATTTAATACCCACATTGTATTTCAAAATGGCATTGGCCGCATCTACGGTTATTTGGTCATTGGTTAAGTCCCGATTTTCAATACCTAAATCATAATATTTGATATCAATATCCAAATAAGGAAGAATTAATTGCTCTTTGATGAATGACCAGATAATTCGGGTCATTTCATCCCCATCGAGTTCTACTACGGAATTTTGTACTTTTATTTTTTGCATGTTATGATATTTAAAACCCGCGGGCAATGCCCGCGGTTGATAATAAAGAGCCACTTGGTGGCAATGATTCAATGATTCAACTCTTCAGGAGTTTATCGTTTATTCAAAGGAACAAATGCTTGATTTTCGCCGACATTCTTGTAAGCCGGACGAATAATTCTTTTGCTTGCAAAGTTCAATTCTTCAATGCGGTGAGCAACCCATCCGGTAACTCTGGACATCGCAAATAATGGTGTATATACTTCGGAAGGCAATCCCATGATCTCGTATACAAATCCGGAATAAAAGTCAACGTTGGTACAAACCTGTTTGTTGATTCCCGAGCCTTTGAAAGTCATAAATGCATTCACAGCCCTTTCATCCAGTAATTCAAGGAAATTAAATTCTTTTTGCATTCCTTTTTCTTCTGCCAAAGAGCGAGCGAGTTCTTTTAACAAAATTGCCCGTGGGTCGGAAATGGTATAGACTGCATGACCGATACCATAAATTAAACCTGTTTTATTGTATACTTCTTTGTTCAACATTTTTTGCAGATATGTGTCAATTTCCTTCACATCTTTCCAATTCTTAATGGCAACTTTCAGATGTTCGAACATTTCATTTACTTCAATATTGGCACCACCATGCAACGGACCTTTCAGCGAACCGATACCGGCAGCGATAGATGAGTAAGTGTCTGTTTGTGTAGAACTTGTTACGCGAACGGTGAATGTTGAGTTGTTACCACCACCATGTTCGGCGTGTAAGATTAAACATAAATCGAGGAGTTTTACTTCTAATTCGGTATAGCTTGCAGGACCTTTAATCATATACAAAAAGTTCTCAGCCAAGGATACATCCTCGAGCGGGTGACGAATGTGTAAAGAACGTCCTTGCTGACTATGACGCAAAATGTTATAAGCATAAGCGACAATGGTAGGGAATTTTGCAATTAAGTCAATCGATTGGCGAACCAGGTTTTCTCTTGAAATATCATCTGCCAAAGGGTCGTAGGTGTACATTTCCAGCACACTTCTGGCTAAGATATTCATGATGTTTTGTCCTTCCAATTCCAGGATATTCATTTTCATTTTTGTATCCAACGCCATGGATTGGTTGATGAAATTTGTAAATGTTTTAAGTTCTTCTTTATCAGGAAGATATCCTGATAGCAGGAGAAATGCCGTTTCTTCAAAGCCGAGTCTGTTTTCAGCTTTCAAACCGTGCACCAAATCTACGAGATCTACGCCACGATATAAAAGTTTTCCAGGAATGGGTTTTAATCCACCTTCAGGTAGCCTTTCGTAACCTACTACGTCACCAACTTTGGTGAGTCCTACCAATACGCCTGAGTTGTCCTCGTTGCGTAAACCACGTTTTACATTGAATTTTGTAAATAATTCTTTGTCAATTTTGCTGGTTGTTTTAACTGTTTCTGATAATTTGTATACCAGATAATCTTTTTTCTTACCCATATTGTTTACTTATTTAATTATTGAGTCCACTCCGAAAAGTCTGAGCAGACGATTTTAGTTGATTAATAATTTGTTAAAAAAAAGTCATATAATTGGGGTAAAATAACCCGAAAAAAG
>JAUSNQ010000087.1 GCA_030655595.1 Paludibacter sp. | reverse complement strand
TGAGCACTGCTTGCTGGTTACCAATCCACCTTACGGTGAAAGAATTTTCCCTGCTGATATTGAAAATATTTACGCTGAATTGGGCACAACCCTGAAGCACAAATTTGCAGGCTGTTCGGCTTGGGTAATCAGTTCAGAAGTCGGCTTGTTAGACAAAATCGGATTCAAACCCGCCATGAAAGTCAAACTGCTCAATGGTTCGTTAGACTGCTGGTACAACCGCTACGATGTTTTTTCCGGCAAGCGGAAAGAATTCTTAGAAAACTCTTGATATTATTTATGTTTTATCAACGGAAAACACTGATCCTGTATTCTGATGATATAATATCCCTCCTTCAGGGTTGTCAAGTCAATTTCTTTTCTGTTTGAAGATAAATTATTTTCTTCCAATACTTTTTTTCCTGTGATATCCAGCACCTCAATCCTGCTGAATGCCTGTTTAGATTCAATTATCGCAAGGTTTTTGACTGGATTAGGATATATACTGACTGCAACATCAACAACCTTCTTTAAATCCGAAGCAGCAGATGGGGCAATGGTCATTGAATTGATATAAAAGAACTTATTTACATTGTTGTTATTTGCTCCCGCGCCAATTTTGATGAGTATAGTTCCGTCGTCAGCAGGCATCACATTGCTGAATGATGCCACAGAACTTGTATTGTTGGATGCATTTAACAACAGGGTTTGTTCCGCTTTCCCGGTCACAGTATAATAAGTTTCCCGGTTATCACTCGTGCCGGTTCTGGATGCAAACATGTGAAAGTCATAAGCCCGTGAAGATATCAATCCACTAATCAGGAAACCGCCTGTTGTTTCTGATTTACCGGAGAAAACACCGGCAGCGTTACCCCAAAAGCTGTCTCTGGTCGCATCGGCAGGCAGATTTAAAGACGTGGATGTTGATGTGGGGCCGTTGGTGTTAATTCCTCCGAAACTATCATTTATCTTGATGGAAACTGTCGTTGAATTACCTTCCATATCGGTCAAGCCGGTTATGGCAGAATTCTCGATAGTAGCCGACATGTTATTCCATGGGAAAGGAGTCGCAGTTGACCCAAAATCAATGTTTACAGGATAACTCAATTCTACTGAAACCGGAGGTTCAATATAGGCCAGTGAAGTTGTATCGTTTGGTTTTGTCACCGCAAAATGGGCTGCGTACTGTGCAATCTCAGCTTCAACATCCGACATGCCAGCCGGCTTGAATGAATTTCCAACAACAGGCCTGTTAAGCAGTTTCTCATACCAGGTACAAGCCGCGGTATAACGCCCGATTCCATAACTCAGGTGGTAACCATCGCGACAGAAATTATCGCCGATATAGCTGCTTCTGCCATTTTGAATGGCAGTTCCTGCCGGAATGATAATATCGATGTTCACCTGAGCTGCAGCACTGTTTACCGTTTCAACAATAGCCCGGTACATTTGTTCCTGATTATTATTATAGTTTACAAAACCCGAATGTGTTGAATTTGAAGCATAAGCCCAGGTCTGATGCAGGGCGAATTTCACATTCGGATTAGTTGCCTCTGCTTTCACATACTGCAGTAAATTATTCAGATACGGAAAATAAGATGTAAGCTGACCGGAACTTTGACTCACCTGTTGGAAGGTGATAATATCCCACTCTTCATCCTTGATTGCAGTGATTAACAGTTGGCTTGCCAGTGTTACAGAATCTCCTTCCGTAATCTTTCTATATGAGTATGCTGCAATGCTGCCTGCCGCATTATTCCAGTGTGTTTCGAGCGAACAACCCCCGATATACATGTTCCCAACTATCAGCCTTACTCCGTCAGCTTTGGCTAAGTCATCAAGATACGATTCGGCGGCATCTTGCGAAAAACTATTACCAATAGCCAAGATACGAATAACATCTTGGGCAATAATGGGGTTAGAAACAAAAGAGACAAATACGAATAAATAGATGGCAAAATAGTTTGAAAAAAGCTTTTTCATGTTTAATTGTTTGTTATAGTAGAAAAAAATATCTGCAAATTTAGCACTTAAAAACAATCTCACAACAAAAAATCCATTATGTGAAATATAACACCCTAAAAATCCAATTATTCAAGCACTTACGAAAGCTCCAAAGAATTTACTCTTTTAAAAGAAAGAATTTTTGACAAATTCTTGAGAAATTAAAAAAATCTATTACCTTTGCACCCGCTACAAAAGCCCAGATGGCGGAATTGGTAGACGCGCTGGTCTCAAACACCAGTGGATTCATTTCCATGCCGGTTCGATCCCGGCTCTGGGTACATAGGAAGAAAAACCCTAACTGAATATAAAACAGTTAGGGTTTTTTGAGTAATATAAGAAAGGGCTTTTACCCATGAAAACTAAATGCTTAGTTTGCGCCGATATTTCCTTGCGAAATGATATTGGCATTATCAATCTCGGTATGATAAACATTGATGTAGCCCACATAAACCAACCAATTGTCGTAAGTAATGGGTACTTCGTTGTTCAATTTACGGATATTGGTAAAACTTTTACCGGTATTACCATCCACATCATTCAATACTTTCTTAACACCACCACCACCAATGGTTCCAATAGAGCCAACATTAATAGTGGCTGGATAAAAAGCGTTCGACAATAAGCCATTCATATTAAGAGTTACCAAAGTATGTCCATTAGTTCTTTTTTGGAACAATGCAGTGCCGGTAATACCATATGATCCAGCTGTTGACATTGGATAGGAAATGCTTGTTGTAGTAAGTACGTTGCCACCTATATCGCCAATAGCAATAACCTCTTTGGGCAACTCACCATTCAAGTATACCTGCACAAAACCATCAAGAGCAATGATTTGTTGGTAGGTGATCGACGAAGTTAATGTAGTACTTTTACCTGCCGAATTAACCGGAGTCAACACCACGAGTGTAGGGCCACCTTCAACAGCCGAATTACTACAAATCTCAGCAGGGTGAGTCCCCGCAGGAGCGCCTGTAATGTTGATTTCAACAGTTACTGATGTGCTTGATGTTTCGGTAAAAGTTACCGTACCATTTACGCCAAGTAAACTTCTAACTTCTAAATCATAAGTGATTGTTTCGGGTGGCACAACAGGTTCTTCACACGAAACAGCTATCAGCATAAGTAAAACTAAAGCGATAGACGTAAAAAATTTCATTTTCATTTTTTTTAAGTTTTTAATTTGCCGCAACTTACGGCACAGTTGTAAATATTCTTACACCGCAAAGGTTGACATTATTCGTTGGAAAAAGTTACAACAGAATAATTTATCGTTGTAACATTCACAGATAGATTAAAGAAATGAAGATGGGGATAATTATATGTTGGTTCGGTTCCTGCTCTGGGTACGAAGGAAATGCTCAATTTTAAATAAAATCTATTAACTTTGTAGTGAACAATTACCTGTTTAAAAAATCATTAAACACAAAGTCACCCAAATGAAAAGTCAACTTTTAGTTCTAATCTCAATTATAATATGTGTGAGTTTTTCATTTGCAACAGCCCAGACTGAATGTAATGCAAACGGTTTTTTACATCAATGCTAAAGCTAAAGCTAAACCGGACCGGGCATATGCACCATACCAGACACGTACAATCTGCCAACTTCCGGGATTCTATGATAACGAGCCGTTAATAGAAACCAATATTTACGGCAGCAGAACCGACAAGCAAACGACTGCTACCGTTTTTTTTCATGTAAAAGAAATTGATGGACGCTGGTGGGTGATTGATCCGGATGGATGTTTTAATATTACCAAGGGGATGAATTCGGTTTCACAGGGAGCTGGAACAGCTTCGAAAAGCACTTTTACACAAAAGTTTGGCACCACCAACAAATGGATGAATGACACCAAAGCATTATTGAAAGAGCATGGATCTTATGCTGCAGGTTGCTGGTCAACTACCGAAAGGATTACCAGCAACCCCAATCAAAGCTCAGATCCACTCACCTATACCATCTATTTAAGGTGGATGACCGGATAAGGTTCGGGGCGCACACATACTTTCCCCGGACATACAGGATATCCTTTTAATAGTATGTTTGTGTTTGAGAAAGGTTTTGAATAATACTGCGAAAATCAGGCAAAACAACTGGCTGCCAACAAAGACGATCGCAATATTTTCGGGTACTTGTCCGACAATGATCCGACATACACCAATGTTGACCCTTCGAATGTCGATGGGAATAAGGGAATAGTAAAAATCAACTATGAACCTTATACCGATATGCTGGAAAAGATGAAAGCATTGAATGAAAGGGTATATAATCTGACTGATTATTTTGACCGCAATCAGGAGGTGCGTATTATATACCCTGAAGTTGATACCTATTATCAGGGAAATACAAACAAAGGTCATGAAGACAGACTTGGCATCAAGCTTACAACCAGCACCAGTTTTTTACGAGAAGCATTTATAAGATACGATTTGAATGAACTGACTGAGCATATCGGAGACGTTAGTTTTAAAATGTTCTCGATTCGCAGCGGCGATGCAGGGACGAATTACAAAGCTAATTTTGTGGCTGATAATAGTTGGACAGAAACAGGTGTTACGTTTTCACAACAGCCTGCTGAAGGTTATGAACTTGGCAGATGGGAGCGAGGTTCTGACGTTGTGCTGGATATCAGAAATCCGGTAATGGATGCCATAAGAAGCACCAAAAAACTGTCTATGAAAATTTCAAGCGTAAATCCGACCGATAGTCAGCAGGAATATGCTTCTAATGAATACCCGGAAATTGAAATGCTCCCGAGACTTGAAATTAAACAATACGGGAGTGCTGATGATGCTTCACTCACCGATTTAATTATTAACAACAGGTTCACACAGGCGTTTCATCCCGATACGCTGATTTATCAGATAGTCTTACCAGAGGGCACGAAAAGCAACCCGATTATCAACTTTAATAAACCGAATTATAACATGACGGTTTAGGTAAACGGTCCTGCAGATATTCAGTCATCGGATATTGGGAGTCGCACGGCAACTCTTTCCGGGAATGCTGCTGCAATATTTCATGTTTATCCCAACGTGATTCGGAAAAATGAAGTTTTAACATTGAAGTTCTTCTGTGAGGAAATCAGAGGAAGCATGATTATCATCCACGACATTACAGGTAAGAAACACATTTCTACTCAGCAAATTTCAATCCGGGCAATTTATTCCAATCTCCCCGTGTAAAATCGGGAATTTTCACAGGCTGTCCTCCACTCAAAACAGATTGCTCTGACAATTCTACTATGCACGACCATTCAGCTGCATCGTACACATCCTGATCCAATGGCAGGCCATTTCTTAAACAATAAATTAAGCGATAATCCATGATGAAATCCATTCCACCATGACCGCCAACTTTTCGGGCCAGGTCGCCTATCTCTTTAATAAATGGATGTTCGTATTGTTTTAAAAGAGAGTCCATCTGCACTTGGGTGATTGACTTGTGGGCATCAGGATCAAAAGCAAGACTTTTAACAGGATATTTTTGGGCGAAACCGTTGGTTCCACTGATGGTGTGTAGCCGGTTGTAAGGACGCGGGCTTGTGACATCATGTTGAATCATCATGGTTTTGCCTTTTTCGGTGCGAATAATAGTTGTATTCATATCACCCTTAGCATACTTCTTTTGAGCTTCGGGGGAGTTTTCTCCAAATCGGTTTTTTGCGTATTCAGTCATACCAAACTGACCACTTGAAACTGAAACCAGGTAATTCATTTTGTCGCCACGATGTATATTTAATACTTGACTAACTGGTCCCAAACCATGCGTGGGATACGGATTTCCTGTATGTTCTTCGTTGTATTTCAACCTCCACTGATTATAATAACCATAGTCGCCAAACTCGTTGAAGTTGAGTTCCCGTAAATCGTGAATATAGGCTCCTTCGACGTGTACAATTTCGCCAAACACACCTTGTTGAGCCATATTCAGAGTAGTGAGTTCGAAGAAATCGTAACAACAATTTTCGAGCATCATACAATGACGTTGTGTTCTTTCGGCTGTATTGACAAGATCCCAGCATTCGTTCACCGTCATAGCCGCAGGCACCTCTATAGCGACATGTTTTCCCTGCTCCATCGCATAAACGGCCATGGGAACGTGCGAAAGCCAATCTGTGCAGATATATATTAAGTCAATATCCGGTCTTTCGCATAACTTTTTCCAGGCATCTTCACCGACATACTCATCTGCCTTTGGAAGATTTTTATCTGTTAGCTTCTTTTGGGCACGGTCAACATAACCCTGATTTAAATCGCACAATGCTTTGATTTCGACACCTTCGATGAAAGTGTAGCGTTTTACAGCCGGTGTACCCCGCATCCCCAGACCAATAAATCCAATGCGAACCGTTGGGATGGGGTCGACTTTGAGTTGAAGTACGCTTTGCTGATCTTTTGGACGAACTTGATCATTATAATAATTTGGATCTTTATTATCCTTTGCACAACCGGACAAATAAAAACAAAATACAACCGGAATAATAAATAAAAGTCGCTTAGTTGATTTCATACAGTTATACTAAAACAACATCAATTCCTCTTTCTCGCATTATTTGAACTGCACTTGCAGGGGCGTTTTTGTCCGTAATAATCTGATCAATTTGATTGATGTCGCATATCTTTCCAAAACCCCTTCTCCCGAATTTAGTAGAATCGGTCAGTACAATGATTTTTAATGCTGATTTTATCATGCATTGATTTAAATGAGCTTCGCCTAAATCGCTGGTTGTCAGTCCATGCTCGATATCAATGCCATCCACCCCGATAAAAAGTTTGCTACACATCATTTCTTTTACCAAATTTTCAGCGTATGTGCCAATTGCCGAAGCTGAACTTTTTCGGATGATGCCTCCCAGTTGAATAATCTCAATATTGTTGATGTAGCTTAGTATAGAAGTTACTTTTACAGAAGGTGTGATAACCGTCAAGGGAAAATGATCCGTCATTTTGCGTGCTAAAGCCAGGACTGTGGTTCCTGATGCAATGATAATACGATCGTCTTTTTCTATGAGTTGAATTGCATACTCCGCAATTCTGTTTTTTTCATCAGTTTGTATTTTTTCTTTCTCATCAATATGTCGGTCACCAATTAAAGTTGAATGAAGACTGGCACCTCCATGACTTCGATAAAGCAACTTCCTGCTTTCTAATTCTTTCAAATCCTTACGAATGGTTACTTCTGATACTCCTAAGATGTTGCTTAGTTCCTGAACTTGTACATAACCGTTTTTTTCGAGTTCAGTAATAATCAGTTGATACCTTTTAGCTATATTTCGCATAACAATAAAAAAAATATAGTGCAAAATTAAATTATTATTTGCACATACGCAAATTTCGTTTCATAACTATATGGAAATGTTAAACTTTCGTTATGTAATTATTTTCTTTCGAAATTGTTTTTGTTTTATAAAAAATGTTTTATATTTGCAAGCGTAATAATATAAATGTAAAATTTCAAAACACACATTCAAATGAAAAGATCTGATTACATTAATCAGCTAAAAAAGAATCATATCAACCAATGGGATTTTATTGTAATCGGTGGTGGTGCTACTGGTTTAGGAATTGCAGTTGATGCGGCATCAAGGGGGTATAAAACAGTTTTACTTGAGCAGTCTGACTTCTCGAAAGCTACATCCAGCAGAAGCACAAAGTTGGTGCATGGTGGAGTACGCTACATGCAAAAAGGAGATTTGTCTTTAGTGAGAGAAGCATTAAGAGAGAGAGGTTATCTAAGAAAAAACGCGCCACACCTTGTGAAGGATCAGCGTTTTATTATTGGTAATTACTTGTGGTGGGAAAAACCATTTTACACAATTGGACTTACGTTCTACGATTTGTTGGCGGGAAGATTGGGCTTAGGTCGTTCTTTACCTATGACAAAAAGCAGCGTAATAAAATCAGTTCCTCAAATCGAACAGAAAGGGCTTAAAGGAGGGGTTGTATATCATGATGGTCAGTTTGATGATGCCAGACTTGCTATTAGCCTGATGCAAACAGCCATTGATCATGGTGCAGTGGCTGTAAATTATGCCGCAGTAACTTCACTTGTGAAAGAAACCGACGGGAAAGTATCCGGAGTTGTGGTCAAAGACTTGTTAGCAAATGAAGAATTTACTTTACATGGAACATGTATCATCAATGCAACAGGTATCTTTGTAGACGACATTATAAAGATGGACAATAAAAATGAAGCTCCTTTAGTTCGCCCCAGCCAAGGTGTACATATTGTAGTTGATAAGTCGTTTTTAGGAGGAGATGACGCCATCATGATACCAAAGACAAGTGACGGAAGGGTGATGTTTGCGTTACCCTGGCACAACAGAGTGATTTTGGGTACAACCGACACACCTGTAAAAGATTTTGTATTAGAACCTGTTGCTTTAGAAGAGGAAGTAGACTTTATTCTTGAAACTGCAGGGAGATATATGGTTAAAAAACCACAACGTAAAGATGTTTTAAGTGTAATTGCCGGCTTGCGTCCTTTGGCTGCACCAAAAAAACATGCAGACGAGATGAAAACGAAAGAAATTTCACGCAGTCATAAGTTGTTAGCATCTGATTCTGATTTAATCACCATAACTGGAGGTAAATGGACTACCTACCGAATTATGGCTGAAGAAACAGTTAATCTGGCGATCAGGAAAAAAGGAATTAAATTCAGATCATGTGTGACAAAGAAAATGAAAATACATGGTTATAAAAAGATAAAAGACAGAAGTAACTGGATGTATGTTTATGGAAGTGATCGGGATGAGATAAAAAAGCTTGAAAAAGAAAATCCTGCTTATGCCGATAAACTTGTCAAGGATTTTGATTTCACAGTATCACAAGTGATTTGGGCTGTAAGGAATGAAATGGCAATGACATTGGACGATGTGTTGGCAAGACGAGTGAGATTGTTGAGTTTAGATGCAAGAAAGTCGATTGAGATTGCAGATAAAGTGGCAAGAATCATGGCAAAAGAGTTAGGAGAAAGTGAAGCGTGGATAGAAAAGCAAATTGCCGATTATACTGCTATTGCGAGTAAATACATATTGAATTAATATAACAGAACATGATAGGTATATTCAGACCACCCTCCCACAAAGAAATGCTACCTGAGAATGAGGTAAATGCAAAATACAAGTTTCTTCGATGGCAAGTATTTATCGGGGTTTTTGTAGGGTATGCGGGCTATTATTTGGTACGAAAGAATTTTTCGTTGGTGATTCCTGATTTGATTGCACAGGGATATTCGAAAGGTGAACTGGGGATTATTGCGGCAGCTGTTTCAATTGCTTACGGACTCAGTAAATTTTTGATGGGTGGAATCTCTGACCGGAGCAATGCGCGCGTGTTTTTAAGTGTTGGATTGTTGCTTTCTTCATTAGTCGTTTTTGGATTTGGAACGATTCCATTATTGACTTCCTCTGTGGGTATCATGTTTGCCGTAATGTTTATAAACGGATGGGTTCAGGGTATGGGATGGCCGGCTTGCGGAAGAGTCATGGTGCATTGGTTTTCCACCAGAGAAAGAGGTACAAAGATGTCAATCTGGAATATTGCACACAATGTAGGCGGTGGCTTGATTGGTCCGTTAGCAATAGCAGGGGTTGCAATTTTCGGAGACTGGCAAAGTAAATTGTATTTTCCTGCACTCATTGCCATAGTCGTATCCCTTATAGCATATCTTTTGGTAAGAGATACTCCACAATCTTGTGGGCTTCCTAATGTTGAAGCATTTAAGCATGATTATCCCAAAGATTACAACAAAAGTCATGAGCAGGAGTTTTCCACGAAAGAAATCTTTTTTACCTATGTATTTAGAAATAAATTACTTTGGCTTATCGCTATTGCAAATGCGATGATTTATCTGGTGAGATATGGCGTGTTAGATTGGGCTCCAACTTATCTGGATGAAGTAAAAGGATTTTCTGTAAAGGAAACAGGATGGGCTTATTTCTTATATGAATGGGCAGGAATACCCGGCACTTTATTATGCGGATTTATTTCTGATAAACTATTTAAAGGTAGGAGAGCCCCGACAATTATTATTTATATGTTGCTGGTGATGGTTGCTGTGTTTGTATATTGGGTTAACCCTCCGGGAAACAATATGATAGACAATATCGCCTTAATTGCAATCGGATTCCTGATTTATGGTCCGGTAATGCTGATTGGAGTTCAGGCCATGGATTTGGTTCCTAAAAAGGCTGCCGGTACAGCTGCCGGATTAACCGGGTTATTTGGTTATTTGGGAGGAGCTTTATTTGCCAACATAGCTATTGGTTTTATTGCCGAACACATGGGTTGGGACGCCACTTTTATTTTGTTGCTTGGTGCTTGTGTTATTGCAATCCTTTTCACAGCAATGACCTGGAAAAAGGAAAAAGAACGTCTCGCTAACGGTTAGAAATATCAATTTATGAGTTTAATTGAAGATTCTATTGTTGTAAATATTATATCTAAAACTAAAAAGATGGGAATAAAGAACAGAATATTTTGCTTGATTGCTTTTACTTCAATTTCAATAACTGCATCCTTTGCACAGAAAATTGATATTCAGGCACATCGTGGAGGAATGGCGCTTTATCCGGAGAATACAATCGTTGCGATGTTAAATGCAATGGACTGGGGTGTAAATACATTGGAAATGGATTTAAGCATCTCTAAAGACAAGCAAGTAATTGTTTCTCACGAACAGGTAATGGATCACAGATATGTTACCACACCGGAAGGAAAGTATTTTAGTAAAGCAGATGAAAAGAATTACAAGCTTTACGAGATGTCTTACAATTCCATCATCAAATATGATACTGGTCTGAAAGGAGATCCCAGATTTCCTCAGCGAAAGAAGATAGTGGCACATAAACCTCTACTCTCTGATTTAATCGATGAAACTGAAGCCTATGCAAAGCTTAACAACATGCCTTTGCCTTATTACAACATCGAAATTAAATCAAGTGAAAAGTACGACCGTGTTTTTACTCCGGATTATAAAGAGTTTACCAATCTTGCGATGGATGTTTTGCTGGCGAAAAACATCACAGAACGACTTATCATTCAATGTTTTGATCCTCGCACATTGATTTATATGCGAGAAAATTATCCGCAAATTAAGTTAGCTTATCTCGTTGGAAAGCAAATGGTTAGTTTTGAAGATGCCATGTCGAAACTAAATTTCACACCTGAAATATTTAGTCCGGATTACGTTCTGGTTGATAAAAAATTAGTGAAAGCAGTTCACAAGAAAGGAATGATAATATTGCCTTGGACTGTAGATGAATACAAAGATATTCAGCAGATGATTGACTTAAAAGTTGATGGATTAATCACAAATTATCCGGATAGAGCAGTTAACCTTGTTCATTGCTCACAGAAACACAAGAGATTATACATAAATCATAAATGATTTGTAACATGCATGAAATGTGAAACTCATAAATTTGCGAACTTAAAAATAAATGACAATATATTATAATACGCTAATGCACATGAAAAACGAACTATTTATTAAAGGAGAATCGATTCCTTTACTATTTAATCACAAGTGGAGATTGTTTCCTATAAGCTTGTTGTTGCTTTGCTTGTTTTTTTACTCTCCTGTTAAATCGTATGCTTCAACAGAAAAGTCGAACACAAAAGAGGCACTGCTACAAAGTAAATCAGGGAAAATAGTAGGAGAAATTAAAGATGATTCGGGAGAATTGTTATTGGGGGTGTCCGTACTAATAAAGGGTACTACCATTGGCACGATCACAAATGCTCAGGGAAGATATGTACTTAATAACGTTCCTCAAGGGCGATATGTCGTTGAAGCCAGTTACATAGGACATGATAAACAGAGCATCAATGTAAGTTTAGAAGATATTGAAGAAAGAGTGGTCAACATTACGCTTCGTCCCTCTTTGCTTCAACTCGACGAGGTAACAGTAACAGCCTTAGGGATTAAGAAGTCAGATAAAGCAATTGGTTATGCGATATCAAAGTTGAGTAGCGAAGACTTAAATAATACTGTTTCCAGCAACTGGATGAGTGGTTTATCAGGAAAGGTTGCAGGTTTAAATTTCGATCAGTCTTCTGCAGGTCCCGGCGGTTCAATGCGCGTGACTTTGCGTGGTGAGGGCTCTTTGTCGCATGATAAAAACACTGCTTTATTCGTAATCGACGGTGTTCCTCTTAATAGTGATATTACTCCCAGCAACTCTGGAGGAGGATATGCTAACGCAGATGCTCCCATCGACTATGGTGGTGGTGCCGGTGACTTAAACCCGGAAGACATTGAGTCTGTATCTGTGTTGAAAGGTCCTTCGGCAACTGCACTTTATGGCTCGAGAGCTGCCAATGGCGCTATCATTATCACAACCCGATCAGGTAGTAAGTCAAAAGGATTGGGCGTTACCGTTAATACTTCCATGACATTAGAACAGGCCGGCTTCTGGCCAGATTTTCAAAATGAATATGGTGCCGGGAATTATAGCAAGAACAACAGAACTGACGTTATGCCAAGAGAATTTTCGTGGTGGACAGTAGACGGAACTTCCCGTTTTTGGTCGAGGTACAATTTCGGCGAGAAGTTTGAAGGTCAACAACGCTATATGTATGCATCAAAAAACTGGGAAACGAATGAATTTAATCGTTTGCCCTATGAGCCCATGGATTGGTACAAAGGATTCTTTGAGACTGGTGTAACTTACAACAACAGTGTCTCTATTGATTCAAATACCGGAAAAGGAGGTTCGTTCAGATTTTCTCTGAGAGATACCAGAAATGATTGGATTGTACCTAACACCGGTTATAATTCACAAAACATCAACTTTTCGGCTACCCAGGAAATCAATAAGGTTATTTCTATGTCGACCAGAATGACGTATTACAGAAAGAACAGTGACAACCTACCCATGTCAGGTTATAGCACTTCTTCTCCGTTGTATACGCTAATATGGGCTCCTGCAGCTGTTGATGTTAAAGACTTTCAGGATGAGTATTTTACAGGAAGGTTAATTGATATTCATCAGCAAAATTTGGGAACCAGTAATTTAATAAATTACGACAGTGATAATCCTTATTTCCAGGTTTACGAGCAATTAAACACAATGACACGCGACAGGGTCTTTGGAAATGCAAGTATCAACATCACCTTAATACCAAAGAAACTGAATTTAATTGCCCGAACCGGTATGGACTGGAGTGGAGAATTCCGCACACAAAGAAAGCCTTACTATTCCGTATCCAATAGAACAGGTATGTATCGCGAACAAAATGTCAATTCGTTCGAAATGAACAATGACTTTTTGTTGTCATACAAAGATAAATTCGGGGATTTTGGTGTGAATGCAAGTTTTGGAGGTAATAACATGGTCAATCAGTATCGGTCGGTTTCACAAACTGCCCCCAAACTATTTACCTATAACGTGTATCAATTACAAAACAGTGATGGACAGATTATTTCATCCAACTTCCGCAAATCAAAAAGTATCAATAGCTTCTTTGGTTTTGTGTCGGCAGATTGGAAAGGAATTATATTTGCTGAAATTACAGGTAGGAATGACTGGTCAAGTACACTTGCACCCGGCTATAATTCCTATTTCTATCCTTCTGTAAATACCAGTTTCTTACTCGATCAGGCGTTTAATTTTAAAGACAATGCACCTTGGGTGGATCTGATGAAATTAAGAGCTTCGTGGGCCAATGTTGGTAACGATACCGATCCTTATCAATTAGAACAGGTATACAATAACAGTGATTTTACCAGTGCCTACCAATTGTCAGGTCGTATTCAGAACAAGTTTCTAAAACCGGAGAATATTGAAAGTTGGGAACTTGGTATCGATACCAGGTTATTCAGAAACAGATTGAGCTTCGATGTTACGTATTACGATGCTGCAACAACCAATCAAATTATAAACGTTCCTACATCTTGGGATACGGGAGCATCTTCTCAGGTAATCAATGCCGGTAAGGTTACAAATAAAGGTATTGAAATCTCCACGAGGTTTCAACCGGTGAAAACTAAAAACCTGAGCTGGTATATGAACCTGAACTGGAGTAAAAACTGGAATAAACTGGTAGAATTGGCTCCCGGCGTGGAGTTGTGGCAGTTGAATACAAGTAATACAGTTGGAAGCAGGGTGTTTGTGTATGCTTTTCCGGGCACAGAGCTGGGAAGAATTTATGGAGCAGGCTATGTGAGGGCTCCTGAAGGATCATACTACATGGATGGTGACGAGAAAATCAGTTGCGCAGGCCAGGTAATTGTGGATGGCACAACCGGTAACCCTATCTTAGGTGAAGATTTGCTTGATTTTGGAAGCATCTATCCAGACTGGAAAGCGGGGATGACGCAAACATTATCGTATAAGAATTTCACATTAAATATGACTTTCTCAGGACAATATGGTGGAAAAGCTTATTCTGTAACCAATTTTGCTTTGTCATACATGGGTAAACTGACAAATACCCTGGAAGGTCGATATGATGGTTTGATTCACGAAGGAGTTAATCTCAATCCAGATGGGACTTTCTCTGAAAATACAAAAATCACAACAGATATTGTTGATTATTATAATACGGTAGTTTGGAACAGAAACAACGTAGAACAGAACACGTTTAGTACCAGTTACCTTAAAATGAAAGAGTGCCGGTTAGATTACAAACTTTCAAGTAAAGTCTTAAAGCAAATAGGTTTTCTTCAAAGTGCTTTCCTTGGTGTGTATGCTACCAATTTGTTTTCTATAACAGATTGGCCTCAATACGACCCCGAAGTGGCTTCTTTCGGTGGTGGTTCCCTAAACAGAGGTGTTGAAACCGGAGGTTATCCGATGACACGCACGTATGGTTTTAATCTTAGAGTATCATTCTAAAAACATCTAAACAATGAAGTATCTTAATTATATTATGCTTGTATTGATTGTCGCCAATCAACTATCTTGCTCTTCCGATTTCGAAGAAATTAACGAAAACCCGAATGTTCCCAAGTATTGGGAGTTGTCACCTGTCAATTTATTGGAAGAAACTATATTCTCAGGTGCAGATGGTATGCGTTACCGTACCTGGCTTTTTACCGGTGAACTGATACAATATACAGTTTCAGGAACTTCCAACAATGCTTACCATCGATATGTAATCGGGAATTCCATCATGGCAAGCACCTGGAACAGCTTGTATGTGTGGGCTGCAAATGCCGATCACATGAGGCAGTTGGCCAGGCTGGACGGTAAAAAAGACATCAACACAGAGGCTATGGCGCTTACTTTGAGAACGCTGTTTATGTCAAACGCAACGGATATATTTGGTGATATCCCTTGTAGCGAAGCTTTCAAAAGTCTTCCCTATTATGATGAAGACAATAATTATGTGGAAGAAACCAATCTTTTTCCGAAGTTTGATGCCCAGGAAGATGTGTATAAACAACTTTTTGCTACACTTGAAAAGGCCAATGCGTTATTTGATGTGGGGCAATCCATCAAATCTCCTTCGAAAGATTTAATCTATGGCGGTGATATTACTAAATGGAAAAAGTTTAATAACTCACTTTATCTTAGATTATTGATGAGGTTAAGTAACCGGAATGACGTAAAAATGACATTCTCAGCTGATGGTTCAGATGAGTTGACCGTCTTTGAAAAGATTAATGAGATACTGAACAATCCAATTAAATATCCAATTTTCACCAGCAATGATGATAATGCATCCCTTAATTATTCGGGAATCACGCCTTTTATAAACGGATTTGGAGATCAAACAGAAGGTGCGTTCAACGGAAGAAATGCTGCTGAGCAAATTGTAAGTATGATGGACGACCAAAATGACCCACGTATCTCTACTTACTTTGTGCAACGTGGTGGAGCATGGAATGGCGTAGCAAGCGGTAAAGGTTCTCAGGATACAGATGCTAGTAACTCTGCCAGGCTTAACAAGAGTGTTTTAGGGAATTATACATCTCCTTACGCTCTTATGAAATACGATGAAGTGTTGTTTATCCTGTGTGAAGCTACTAAACTTGGAGTGATACCAGGTGGGGATTTGACCGCTTCAGATTATTACAGAAATGCAATCACTACTTCAATTCGATATTGGGTAGGTATTGATCCAAATAAAGCAGGAATAACTGATGAGGCAATTACCAACTTTATAGATAATTATGCACCCTACGACGGCACAATTGAAAACATACTCAATCAAAAATACATTGCCATGTTTTGGGTAGGTTATGAGGCCTGGCACGACTATCGGCGAACCGGATATCCAAAATTAAACATCGGTTACGGCACCTTTAATGAGCATATATTGCCCACCCGCTTCGAATATCCAATTAACACCGCAAAAACAAATCCTGAAAATTACAATGCGGCTGTGGAGAGATTAAAAGCGAATTACGGAGGTGATGATAATATGAGATCACCGGTTTGGTGGAGTCGGGCTGCTGCAGCAATTAAATAATAACAGATGAAAAACAAAATGAATATGAATCACATTATGCAAAATACACAAAACTGGAAAACTTTCTTCCTTATAGTTGCAGCAACAATCATGACGAGTGTTTTGGTAACTTCCTGTGAGGACGAAAATCCAAACCCTATTGGAGGAAGTGATGTAGCTTTTGGGCTAACGAACAAAAATTCAGAAGGACTTGAATTTGATATAGCCATGCCTGCGGATTATGTTTGTACTTTCGATCAAAAAGGAGGAACTCAGTATTTTTACATGGAATCCAATATCGGAAAATGGACACTATCACCGGGTGAAGGACATGAAAAATGGGTAGATATCTGGCCTGCAGAAGGGAAAGATGATGGCCGTTTTGGTATTAAAGCGACACCGAACCCCTCTGCTTACCCCAGAGATTACACAATCAACGTATTGAACAGTCGAGGGAAAATCATGGGTAGTTTTCCTGTTTATCAGGATCCTTCTGCACCGGCTCTGGCTATCAACTATTCATCAACGCCGAAATTTGTAGCTTCGATTGGTGAGACTTTCATCGTGAAGGTAACTGCCAATATTGCCTGGCAAGCTACAACAAACGATAGTTGGATTACTGTCGGAGAAGCAACAGATTCAACACAGTCAATCGTAATTGCACAAAATCCGGCAGTTCAACGTGAGGGCTCGATTACTTTCTCTATGATTGGTGTCGATCAATCAGTGGTCTTGTATGTCAAACAATTGGATTTGGCAAATGACTTTGCTAATGCGACTAAAGTAACCATCACAGATCTTATGTCGCGTATTAATGCTTCGGGTATTGGAACGATTGACGATAACCTGTACGTAGAAGGATATGTCATCAGTGATCGCAGCAAACAAGCCCTTTCGAAAAATCAGATTGTGGTTCAGGATGAAAGCAATAAAGGTGTTTGGCTTGAATTTACGAACGCAGAAGATAATACATACAACCTGAATGATAAAGTTAAAATCCACATGTATGGTGCTTCATTTGTATTGGATGCGTCTTCAAAAGCAAGTAAAGTGGAGTCATTCTCTCCGTCATTTGTACACGATGCAACACCAAGTTCAGGTATTACACCAATCGAAATTACCAATTTGGTTAATCTTAATCAGTATGAAAATGTATTGGTAACCCTGAAAGAGGTTGAATTCCCATTGCCATTCGGTACTTATGTGAATATAGTTGAAACGCAATACAACAAGAAACCTGCTAACTGGACTGCTACTGCAGAACCGTTTGCTGACGATACCGACAATTATGGTCATCTGGTAAGAGATAAGCAAGGTAATATCATGAAAATGTACACCTCTCCATCATTCCTGGAACGTTTCAAAATTGTAATGCCGTGGGGTTCCGGTTCATTAACGGGTATCATCATGAAACGCATTAAGAACAATACCCCCAGCTACTTTATCAGAATCAGAAGTAATGATGACAACAAGGTGTCGGCTAATAAAGCAACAGCACTTTCGCGCGATATCATGCAACTGGGACCATGGCCAATCAGCACGGTAGCGTTGAGTTCTATAACAGCTACAGTTGGTTCGGGTACGTTGAAATATACGGGTAGGGTTAACCAGAATGTCTCTGTTACAAGTACCCCTGAAGCGTTCTACTATGTTGCATCACAAGCGCGCATGGAACCTTGTGAAATCAATCCTAATGGAACCCCTGTAATTCCTTACAACAACAGTATCTCTTTCACGGGAATCAATACCCAGTATTGGTGGGGTAATCCATCCTCCAGTATTTCAGGAGGTAGTTCAGGTGAGGCATGGGTAATCACAACGAGCACATTAAATGCAACAGGGTCAGGATCTCTTTATCTGCAGTTTGCTTCATCAAGTAGTACATCCGGTCCGGCACACTTCACAATTGAATGGGCTGAAGCTGAAAATACTCCTTTCAATCAGTGGAATCATGTTGCTAATTTTACGGTTTGTGACATCAATAACAGCCAGCATTTGATGCAATATGCCTATAAACTCCCGGATGCTGTAAAAGGCAAAGCTAACCTTGTTATCAGGTTGAGAGTAAACAGTCAGGAACGTGCTACCTTAAACGGAAGTAGTATCGGTACTTCAGGGACTAACCGCTTGGGCTTTGTCAGAATAACTCAGTTGAAAAATTAAATTAAATTTTTATAATGTATACATCACCTTATCATATAAGTAAATTGTTTTTAATCATTCTTTTCACATCCATTTTATATGGGTGTGAAAAGATTGAACCGGATCCTGATGACAATAATCCAAATCAAACAGTCTTTGTCAAGGATGTTATTATTCCATCCCATATGAGTCTGGTTAAAGGAAACTCTCAAGCAATTAGTGGTAAGGGATTTGAAACAGGAGACGTATTTCTCTTCAAGTCGACTAACAACGAGATAATAGTCAATATTGCAAATTTCACGAGTAGTTATGCCACTTTTATTGTTTCTTATGAAATTCAAGATGGTGAATATACGATTTTTCTAAAAAGAAATGAGAAGCAACAGGAGTTAGGAAAAACGCTTGTTACCATTGTTTTGAATGTAAATGTGCCTGACAAAGAGGGTAGTACCATCAAAGGAGCTGTGTACTGCGGTACAAATCCTGTAGCGGGTGTACGCGTTTCCGATGGCATCACAACTGTCATTACGGATGCAAATGGTTTTTATTGGCTCAATTCAAACAAATATCATGGGTACGTGTTTATCTCAACTCCTTCAGGGTACCAGCCAAAAACAATCAGCAATGTAACACCCGGTTTCTGGTCGACTCTTACAGCGGGAGCATCAACTGTTGAACAGCACAATTTTCAATTGGTTGAAGTTCAGGCGGAGAATCACATCATCCTGGCTGCAGCCGATCAACATTTGGCCAATCGGGGACCTACCTCCAATAATGATATGGCACAATTCAATAATGGATTTATGGTAGATACGAGAAATTTTATCGCAAGTCAGAGTTCCCCTGTTTATACCATCATGCTGGGCGATATGTCGTGGGATGGTTATTGGTACAGCCGAAATTATAATATTGCAGACTATGTAACAACAGTTTCTTCGTTTCCGGCTCCCATGTATCATGTGATGGGAAATCACGACAATGATCCTTATTTTGCTGATGACTTCAAAGCTGAAGCAAAATACAAAAAGGCTCTCGGACCAACATATTTTTCTATGGATATTGGTCAGGTTCACTACATCTTCCTGGATAATACTATTTTTATCAATAAAGGTGGATTACTTGGAACCGTAGGTGAAAGAGACTATGATAAGTATTTAACGGATATACAAATGAATTGGCTGAAAGAGGACTTGGCTGCTGTTAAGGATAAGAACAAGCCGGTAATTGTATCATTTCATTGTCCGAGTACAAGTAACTACAATTCGACTTTCACCACGCAGTTGACTTTCAGTCCGACTTACAAAGCAACTGAATTTCACCGTTGTTTCGATGGGTTCAGCGATGTTCATTTTCTGAATGGTCATACACATAATAATGGCTACACGACAATCGGTGCAAACATTCAGGAACATAACATTGCTGCAACATCCGAGACCTGGTGGTGGAGTGGTAAAACAACAGGATTAAATATCTGCAGAGATGGTTCTCCAAGTGGATACGCAGTCTTTGAAGTGACTGGTACGGATGTGAAATGGTATTACAAAGGTATCGGATTGGATAAATCAAAACAGTTCATCACCTATGATATGAACAGTGTTAAAGAGTTCTTCAATAGAGCAGACGTTTCAACTGTTATGGCAAAATTAAGTGGAAACCGGAACAGTGATTATACGACTGTGGGCGCAAATTCTATACTAATTAATATTTGGAATTACGATCCTCTTTGGACCATTGAAGTAAAAGAAAATGGTGCAAAATTAACATCAAACAGGGTTTACATGAAAGATCCGCTTCACACGATAACCTATGATTATCCGCGAATGCGGGATAATGGCTCTGTTACCGATGGTTTTACCACAGGCAACAATCCACACATGTTTCTGGTTGCAGCGGGAAGTGTTTCTTCAACTTTAGAAATTACGATCAAAGATAGATTTGGAAATGTTTATTCAGAAACGATGACACGACCCAAACAATTTACACTTTCAATGGAATAAATGAATTAAAACAATTAATCAATATACAAATGAGAAAGACATTATTTAATTGGACATCATGCTTCATGCTTATAACCACAATGGGTTTTTTCGCAACATCATGCGTGGAAAAGGAAGAAGTACTTCAACCTATAGTTGAAGTAAGTTCAACTTCGCTGGTAATCAGCAGGCTGGGGCTTAACGAAGAAGGAAATACAGCAAGTGTAAACGTTCAGTCGAATGTTTATTGGAGGGTGGTTGTAATTCAGGATGACGAATGGTTGTCGGTATTTCCATTGGCAGGAACAGGTGAAACTACTCTTTCGCTTACAGCTCCGTTAAATGATGGAGATACACGTACAGCAAAGATCGTATTGGAAACATTCGACGGCAGCAAAAAGGAAATCCAGGTCACTCAAAACAGTAAAGACGAAACCATTTATTATCTCTTTGAAGATATGGGAAAAGTTGCGACGTCGCAGGTGGATGTGAATTTCTATGATGGCTGGACTAAAATTGGTATCGGAAGTCTGCTTACCAAGTATACAGGATCAAATGCCGCTATGGTTGACAATCAAAACCCTTCAGATGGTTATGAAAATGCTTCCGGAGGCAATAACATTCTTTTCTCAACAGATGAATCTGTGATTGTTTGGGGACAAGTTGGTACCAAAGAAGCTGAATACTTCAAATTATGTTTTGGGGTATATGCTCCTGAAACATTTAATTCAAACGACCTCAGACTGTATATCAGCAGAAATGGTGAGGATTGGGTGCCATTAAAATATACAAGAAACAACCAGAGTGGTTGGGCAAAAGCTGAAGCTAAATATAAAGTTGCTGATGTTGCTTTTGTTTATTTCAAATTGGTTGCAAATAAAAGCAATTACCGGACAGATGATATTATATTACTTGAAGACCCGGATAAAGCAGGTGCTGAAGTTATTTTCCAAACTGTTATTGATGATGACATGCCTGTTGGATATGAGTATTTCAAAGATGACTTTTCCTGGATTACAGTAGCAACATTTGGAGCTACTCCCGCAAACTTTCCAACCAATGAACTTAGTTATACAAATGCGAATATCACACCTGAACAAAGAGACACCATCAATAAATACAAATGGAGTCAGGAGCTTGGGTCAACTTACTTACGTGTAGATATTATGAAGCTTGGCAGAACAAGGATTGGTGGAGATTTAATTTCTCCTGCTTTCTCTTTCATCGCACCATTTAAATCAATTAATGTACATGTTACTTTCGATGTTGCAATGTATGCTTCGGCTACCGGAACAGAAGATTTAGATGGTCTGCTTTTGGAAGTGAGAAACGGCGGTACAATTAACAGCCAGGCTTTAACAAGTTATTATATGGATGCGGGTCTATGGATCAGGACTGGTCAGGAGCTTATAGAGCCCTTAAAAACTGTCACAGCAACCATCTATGGCGCAAATTCCCGAACTCAATTCCGGATTCGTTCGGGTGTTGAAAACTCGGAACAGACCAGGCTGAACAAATCGAACAGGTTCTTCTTTGATAACTTTAAAGTAACAAAAGCACCAAACGAATAACATAAAAACTCAAAATCAATAAATAGAGCTGTAAGTGTAATTACTGCGGTTCTATTTATTGAAAAAGGGAATGATAGTTTATAAAACAAAATAATTTCAATAACCAAATATTTATTAATCTTTAAAAACAAAAAAAGTCATGAAAACAAATTACGTTTTGATTGCATTGCTTGTTGGCTTGTTTTCAACAGTCATGTTACAAGCACAAAGACAGGCTTTTTTTACTGAAAGTATGGGCGAAGCCTCTACAGCAACTCCTTCTCCGACCGTCTTAGAATGGACTGGCTGGCACAATGCTGGTCTGACAATTACTTCGGGCGACATTTTAAATCAGCCTGATGTGAGAGCGACTGTGGTGAGTGCTGCGGCAGTTCTTCCATACCCGGAAGCTTCAGGTTCAAACAATGTCTATTTTGCTGCTGATACAGTCGTGTTAGCGGGTGATGAAATAACCGGGCTCGAAAGAGGATTCGCCATGAGCGGAATTGATGCTTCTGCATTTAAAAACATTCAACTTACATTCGGATACAGAAAAACCCTGGCAGAGGTGAGAAGTGATCTGGATGTCTATTATTCAATTGGTGCAAATTGGGTGAAACTTGATTTTCAGTTCAATGAAGTAACTGAGCCTGGCGGTTGGTATCGCAGTCCGGTAATCAATTTGCCGCAAGAAGCTGAAATTAATGGTTTAGCTGTACGTTTTGTAAGACCTGCATCTTCTATGAACAGCATCAGGATCGATGACGTGTGGCTGACTGGAGAACCAAAGATAACTGCAAGTCCGGTTGTCAACGAAGCGTCTAATGTAAATTCAACGAGTTTTACTGTTTCATGGGATGCATATCCGAATGCAACAGGTTATTTGTTGGATGTGTCTGAGAATAATAAATTTACAGCAGCAACAGATACAACTATTCTTGCTGCCTGGACATTCCCTGTGCAATATGTGAAAGAAACATTAGCTTTGCCAAATATTTATACTCCAAACAACGAAGAGATGATTCTTACTACTACTGCCACTGGTAATGCAGGTGATCCTATTCCTTATCCGGTAGGATCAGGAACAGAATCGAATCCTTACGCTTATTCTTCAACCGGTTGGGAAGATGGCGTTTATAAAAAGTATTTCCAGGTAGATGCAAATACCACCGGATTTTATGGCCTGACATTATCTTCTTGGATTTATTCATCCGGTAACGGTCCTAAAAACATGAAAGTACAATACCGTATAGGCTCCAGCCTCCAATGGATTGATGTTCCCAACAGTGATTTGGTAATGCCTAATGCTGCTTACGGTCCCACCAGCAAACTCGCAAATTTACCATTACCATCGGCTTGCGATAACCAAGAGGAAGTGTCCATACGTTGGACGATGACCGGTTCGATGAGAACTTCGGGAGCATCTGCTTATATTGTAACCAGCGGTGGAACCAGTCGCATCACCAATATCTTTGTAAAAGGTATGGCAGGAAATGTGGTTCCGGGTTATCAAAGTATTGCAGTTACAGGTACATCGCAAGCCGTTACAGGACTTGAGGTCGACAAAACTTACTATTACCGAGTTCGTGCAACCGATGGAGCATATGTATCAAACGCATCAGTGACAAAACAGGTTACAACTGTATTGTCTACCGTTCAATCAATGATTACTCCTAAAGATATCCGGGTGTATTACAACCAGCGGTCTGATTGCTTCGAAATTAAAACAACCGGTGACAATACGAATGTATCACTGAAAGTCTCCGACCTTAGCGGACGGACACTGGGAATGGCTAATTTATCCGGTTCAGAGAAAAGTTTCGGGGCAAATAATCTCCCTGCCGGCGTATACCTTGTTACATTATCTGTTGATGGTCAAACGTTCAACTATAAATGTGTAAAATAGTTATTTAGATATTAATTTATTTAATGGAATGGGATTGTACATTTGTAATCCCATTCCATTATCCCATTTTATATGATCAGGATGAATTTAATCAAGTTTGTTAGTTTATTCGTGTTTGTTTGCGGACTATACACAACCGGTCTGTCGGCGAAAACTGCTTCCGTTACATTTACGGTCACAGGAAAAGTGTCTACACCCGAAAATGTGGGTATAGCTGATGTAGTAGTTAGTGATGGTTACCAAGTAACTAGAACAAACAGTGTAGGTCAATACTCCTTAATTAGCAATAATTTGGCTAAACACATCTTTATTTCTGTTCCTGCTGATTGCAAAGTTCCTCATGAAAGAAACATTCCCCGCTTTTACAAAGCGATTAAAGGTACCACTACCAACATCACGGTCAATTTCACATTGACTAAACAAGAAAAAGATGAGCATATCGTATTGACGGTCATGGCCGACCCACAAGCACAAATTGCAGCAGATATGAAGCGTTTCGCAGCTGAAGCTATTCCGCATATTGAATGGCTCAAAAACACATACCCCCGTGATGTTACATTCATTGGGATGACTGCCGGAGATTTGCTCTGGGATGCACCTGCCATGTACCCCGATTACGTGAAAGCTTTTGAGAAATTATCATTTCCTTTCTACCAGGTTATTGGAAATCACGACTATGACGAAAAAGTTACAGGAAACGATTACGAGTCTTCACATATTTACGAATCTTATTTCGGACCGGTATATTATTCTTACAACCGCGGCGATTGTCATTTTGTTGCATTGGATAACATCATTTACAATACCCGGCAAGATTATAAAACAGAGATTTCGCAAGAACAATTAAACTGGCTGCAACAAGACCTGAGTTTTGTTGATAAAAATAAATTGATCATTGTCGGCATGCACGCTCCGGCTTTTAAAAGAGGAGGTGTAGCAGGATTAACCAATTTTAGCAAATTATCCGATTTGCTGAAAGGATATAAAGTCGTTTTCTTTTCCGGACATACCCACAGGATGAATAAAACCGTCATTTCGAATGATATGGTTGAATATACGCTCAGTCCAACCATGGGGAATTCTTGGGCAGGCGATATCAATGTCGATGGATGTCCCAATGGTTATGGTGTGTTTGAGATTCAAGGGAATCAACTCGTTAGTCATTACTTTATGTCAACCAAACGCAATCCGGATTATCAGTTCAATTTATATCCGATTGGTTCAGTGCAAAATTTCACCAACAATATTGTGGCTAATGTCTGGAATTATAGTCAGGGATGGAAGGTTGAAGTATATGAAGGGGATGTATTTAAAGGGAACATGATTAATACCAGCGGCTACGATCCCATTGCGTATGATTATTATATTGGCCCCGCTAAACCAACCAGAAAACCCAGTTTAGAACCTGCTACAACTCCAACTTTGTTTTATTATACGCCGAAAGACAAGCAAGCGGAAATAAAAGTGGTTGTTACAGATAACTTTGGTAATAAATATACAGAATATCTCAACAAAAAATTAGAATCCGAACCACAGAGGCAGGTTTTTTTTTCTGAAAGCATGGGCGAAGGTGCTCCAACAACCAATCCAATTCCTTCTGTATTAGCGTGGACAGGCTGGCATAATTCAAGTATTACCATTACCTCAGGCGATTGTCCTAATCAGCCTGATGTGAGAGCCACTGTTGTGAGTGCGGGTGCATCTCCTACCTATCCCGAATGTTCGGGAAGTAATAACGTTTATTTTATGGCAGAAGAACCAGGTGCAGAGAGAGGCTTTGCTATGAACGGAATCGATGCATCGGATTTTAAAAACATTCAGCTTTCATTTGGATACAGCAAAACAATAACTGACGCAAGAAGTGATTTAGATGTTTATTATTGGAATGGTACGGCGTGGGTTCAACTCTTTTTCCTGTTCAATGAGATATTTGAATCTGCAGGCTGGTATCGCAGTCCGTTAATTAATTTACCTGAAGATGCTGAGATTAAAGATTTAAGATTGCGCTTTGTTAAACCGGCAACAACTTCCAACAGCATTCGAATCGATGATGTGTGGCTGACGGGTGAACCTAAAATTTCGGCAAGTCCGGTTATCAATGATGCTTCAGATGTAAACTCGACAAGCTTTTCTGTTTCATGGGAAGCCTACCCCAATGCCAATGACTACTTGCTGGATGTCTCTGAAAATGCTAATTTTTCAGTAGTTACAGATTCAACTATAGTTGCAGCCTGGACATTTCCTGTAGCCTATGTTGCCGGAACTGTAGCCAAACCCAATATTTTTACACCCAATAATGAAAATATGTTCATTAGTTGTACAGCAACCGGAAATGCTACAAATTCAATTCCGTATGGCGCCGGAGAGGGAACTGAATCCAGTCCCTTTGCAGTTTCTTCTACGGGTTGGGAAAATGGTGTGTATAAAAAACACTTCCGGGTTGATGTAAATACCACCGGATTTTATGGACTCACATTATCATCATGGATTTATTCCTCTGGTAACGGTCCCAAAAACATGAAAGTTCAGTATCGTTTGAGTGAAAATCATGCATGGATTGATGTTCCCAATAGTGATTTGGTTATGCCGAACGCTGCTTATGGCACTACAAGTATATTGACGGACTTAGCGTTACCTTCAGCCTGCGACAATCAGGAAAAAGTTTCTGTAAGATGGACAATGACGTCTTCGTTAAGGACATCAGGAGCATCAGCCTATATCGTCACCAGTGGTGGAACCAGCCGCATCAGTAATATCTTTGTCAAAGGTATGGCGGGGGATGTTATTCCCGGTTATCAAAGTCTTGCGGTTATTGGTACATCACATGTTGTTACAGGGGTTGAAGTAGACAAAACTTACTATTATAGAGTTCGAGCAACCGATGGAGCTTATGTGTCAAACGCATCAGAAACAAAACAAGTTACAACTTCATTGACTACCGTTGAATCAGTTTTCTCCCAAAATGATGTACAAATTTATTATAACCCTTTGACAGATAGCTTTTATTTGAAGACAGCAAGTAATGTTGCAACTTTATCTCTGAAAGTCTCCGACCTGAGCGGAAGGACGCTGGATGCAGTGAAATTATCCAATTCAGAAAGAAGCTTTAGTGCAAAGAATCTTCCAGCCGGGGTGTATGTTGTCACATTATCATTTGAAAGTCAAACTTTCAACTATAAATGTGTAAAATTAATGTAATGTGAATCCAGTATGCAAATTTTTTATGTAGTTTTTGAAATATTAAAAGATATGAATATATTGTCAAAGATTATATTAACTTTGTGCAAACACATATCGATAATTTAAATTTCAATTTTATCTGACATCTATATGCAACGGGAAAAATTAATCAGAAGAATTGCTGATACCAATAAAGTATGGGACATGATTGTCATTGGAGGTGGAGCAACCGGACTGGGCGTGACTCTTGACGGAGCACTTCGGGGATATCAGGTTGCCATGTTCGAACAACATGATTTTGCCAAATACACTTCGAGCAGAAGCACCAAGCTTGTACACGGTGGTGTGCGTTATTTAAAACGCGGTGATGTTGCACTAGTTCGAGAAGCCTCGGTAGAAAGAGGTCGTTTACGTCGCAACGCTCCTCATCTGGTTAGGAATATGTCGTTTGTAATTCCTAATTACACACGTTTTGAAGTTTTTTTATACACCATTGGACTGAGTTTATACGATATCATATCATGGGGTAAATTAAGACTGGGTCGTTCAGCCCCAATCTCAACAAGATTAACTATGAAATACCTTCCGACTGTCAAAAAGGAAGGTTTGCGCGGCGGTGTTGTCTATCACGATGGTCAGTTCGACGATTCGCGTCTGGCAATCAACCTGGCGCAGTCATGCATTGAACAAGGAGCTTGTCCGGTAAACTACATGCGGGTAATTGGAATCTTACACGACGAGAAAGGACTTGTTTCGGGTGTTGAAGTAAAAGATATGGAAACCGAAAAGGTGTATCAGATTAAATCGAAGTGCGTTGTCAATGCCACCGGGGTATCGGTTGATGATATCATCAGGATGGATGTACCATCAAAACGGAGAATGGTACAACCCAGTCAGGGAGTTCACCTGGTATTGGATAATATATTTTTACAAAGCAATCGTGCTCTGATGATTCCTGATGCTGCTAATGGTAGGGTTTTGTTTGCAGTGCCGTGGCATGATAAAGTGATATTGGGGACATCCGACATTGTCAGCGACAATTATGAAATAGAACCGGTACCATTGGATGAAGATATTGATTTTATATTGGAAACGGCCGGAAAGTATTTGACTCCCAAGCCTGAACGTAAAGATGTCCTGTCGATGTTTGCCGGTCAGCGTCCAATAGCAGCACCAATAAAGGAAGGCGAAACATCCAAAGAGATATCACGCAGTCATAGGATCTTTGTAACTGAACACAATCTGATAACCGTTACCGGAGGTAGATGGACTACATACCGTCGTATGTCAGAAGATACGGTGAACAAAGCCATCAAATTAAATCTTTTGCCTAAGCGACTCTGCAAATCCCGAACTTTCAAAATCCATGGATATAAATTAAATCCAGACGTATCTAGCCACTTGTATGTGTACGGATCAGATAAACCTGCGATCAAGAAAATGATTGATAACGAATCGATGATGGCAGCACTTATTCATCCCGATTACAAATACACAGTTGCGGAAATAATATGGGCTGCCAGAAAGGAAATGGCTCGCACCGTAGAGGATGTACTCTCTCGCCGTGTAAGATTGTTGATTGTCGACGCCCGTGCTGCAATAGAAGCTGCACCGGTAGTAGCACAGATCATGGCTGATGAGTTAGGATACAATCAGGTGTGGATTGATGGACAGATTGAGGCATTTAACAAAATTGCGCAAAAATATCTTCCAAGGGTATAGAGTAAGAAAAGGATATTTTACAAAGTTATCAATACGCTATTTTCGAATAACTTTTATATTTTTGCAGGATGAAATGACTTTTAAGGAAAATCTTATCGTCATTTTTTCCTGCTTTTTTTAGTTTTCCGGAAAGTTATTATACCATGGACTTCGAACAAAATTTACTGATAGAGCTAAAACGTGGAAACCAGGAAGCTTTCACGCTTTTATTTCGAAAGTACTATAAAGATTTAGTGTTGTTCGGGGGTAGCATCTTGAAGGACAGGGTGAAATGTGAAGATATTGTACAAAATATATTTCTTAAAATTTGGTCAGATAGAAATAGCATAGAAATAGAAAAGTCTTTAAAATCATTTTTAATTCGTTCAGTTCAAAATAGTTGTCTCGACGAACTAAGACACAAGCAAGTAGTACGAGACCACGAATCATACGTTCAAGCGTTCAACTATAGTGATTGTCTTGACACTGAGAATTATGTTTTGTATTCTGATTTACAGGACAAATTGCAAATTGCTGTAGATAAACTCCCACAGACTTATAAGGAAGCATTTATGATGAATCGTTTTAAAGGATTAAAATATAAAGAGATTGCAGAAAGGTTGCAGGTATCGGAAAGAACCGTGGAAGTACGTATCAGTAAAGCTATTAGTTTACTTAGAAATCATTTGAAAGAATACCTGTTAATCCTCATTGCATTTTTAATTTCATAAAAATATTGAAATATATGTGGAAAACTAATTGTAAATCGTCGTTCTTTTAGTAAGGTATAACAAGATGCAAACAAACAATAAAATTGACATAATAATAGTCAGATTTCTCTCAGGTAAGATCAAGTCTGAAGAAAAAATAATGCTGGATGAGTGGTTGTCAGAAAGTGATGAAAACAAGCAATATATGGGTCATATAATGAATCTGTGGCAATCGGCGCAGCCAGCATTTCGACCTGAAGATATTGATTTAGAAAAAGCGACCTCCGCTGTTGTAAGTAAAATATCAGCAATCCATAGTCATCGCAAATGGATTCAATCCCCTGCGATTGTATGGTGGCAACGAATTGCTGCCGTGCTGTTTATACCTGTGATTCTATTGATGGGTTATTTGTTGAATCAGGATACTGACTTCAATTCGAAAATTGCTCATCAGGAGATATTTTCACCTTATGGTGTTCGTTCTAAAATAAACTTGCCAGATGGTTCTGCAGTATGGCTGAATTCAGGAAGTCAACTCAAATATCCGGTCAATTTTAAAAGTGGTTCCCGAAATGTATCACTTAGGGGGGAAGCCTTTTTTGAAGTTAAATCGGACAAAAGAAACCCATTTGTTGTTTATACTGATCGTCTGAAAGTGGAAGCGACAGGTACAGCATTTAATGTGGAAGCGTATGCAACCGACACGATTGTTGCCGTAACGCTTGTACATGGGATAGTAGGTGTGAATATCAACGGAAAACATAAACTGGATATGCAGCCAAATCAGCGGGTTAGCTTCAATAATCAGTCAAATAAATACCAGCTTACCCAAACTGATCCATACAAATGGGTGTCATGGAAAGATGGTGTGCTGGCATTTAGAGATGATCGGCTTGATTATGTTTTCAAGAAAATCGGTTTGATGTACAATGTAGATATTTCAGTGAAGGACAAAGAAATTGCATCACATTTATATCGTGCTACATTTGAAGGAGAATCATTGGATGAAATACTGAATCTGCTTAAACTTTCAGCTCCCATCAAATATATTCACACAAAACGAGTAAGGTCTCAATCGGGAGATTTCAGTAAAGAGAAAATCGAAGTTTGTAAAAAATAGTTTCTTTTGCAGCCCTAGAATAACAACCACCCGCCACACAGCCATAAAGTGTTCGACCTCACGTTAACATAGTGAGCTTAATTGTTTTTTTGACAAATAATCATATGTTTTTTGTGCTGAAAAAATTATTATATTTGTACGATTCTATGAGGGATCAAAAAAATTAGAGTCATTCTTTCAGAAGATAATTTGGGCTTTTCAAAACCTAAATTTCTCAAATCCTCTAAAAGCAAATAATATGCAGAGAAGATCACTTTCATCCAAGAAATACTTCATTTATTTATTGTTTTTGTGTTTATCCACTACTCTTTTTTCTCAAAGGGATACATATCAATTTGCGGTTATTAAGCAGTTAGAACTTTTAGCATATAATACAGTATCTTCTTTCTATCAAAGCGAAAGTGGTGTTATGTGGATAAATTCAAATGCAGGATTAATTCGGTTTAATGGTAGTCGCGCAGAGGTAATAGCTTATTCTATAGGGATGAAACCAATAGTAGGAAGCAATGATTATGTTTATTGTTCAATGACTGATGGCTTAATGAGGATTAATGTTAAGACCAACGAAAAAGAAATTATTTTACAGGATAAAGTCAGGTGGGATAATTCACATATTTCCATCTATAATAACATCTTATTTGTTGCGCATAGCAATGTAGTAGAGATATACCATGACACTTTGTTTCAAAAAAGTATTTTATTACCTTCAAATGAAATTATTTGTCATATATATAGCAGCGGTCAAGGTAAGGTTTGGTTAGGAACACAAAAAGGGACTTTATATCGGTTCTCTATGAATAGCAATTTAGAGAAAGTCGGAGAATTTCCTGGTGAAATATCTGCATTATTCATTGATTCAAGAGATTATCTTTGGGTAGGAACCATATCTTACGGGGCATATTGTGTCGATGTTAACGGAACTACACAAAAAAGATATTCAACAAGTGAGAATATTGGACAAAAAATATCTAATAATTTTATCAGATCTTTTTGTGAAGATAGTAATGGACAAATTTGGATGGCTACGATGGATGGCGTTAATGTTCTTAATTTTACTCAAACACAAATTGTCAGCTTTTCAATTGGCTCCACTGAAGAAAAGTCAGTTTGGGCATTGTACCCTGATAGACAGGGGAATATCTGGGTTGGTACTTATTTTTCAGGAGTGTATTTATTCAACTCATCAACTGCAGCATTTTATCTTTATACTACTAACGAAGATGTAACGATGGTTAATCGCATGTTAGAGGATAAAAGAGGAGATTTATGGATATTTACAGATGGTTCTGGCGTTTTTCGTCAAAAAAGTAAAGGTGATGTTCAATTGGTATTATCGAGTATTAAAAAAACTAAGTCGGCATATTATGATCGTGACAAGGATGTAATATGGATAGGCACATATTTAGAGGGATTGTACTGTTATTCAATAACTCAGGATAAGCTCACTAAAATTTTGTTTAATGATGAGCAAATGAATAAGAATATTGTTGCAATAAATGACATCGTTTACCATGAAGAAACTCTCTATATCGGTACTACTAATGGGATGTTTGCAATAGATATGGAAAACACTAATCAGGCCTATCCTGTTTCGACCTATCAATCTCTGGTGCATTCGTTGATGATAGATAAAGACAATTATTTGTGGATTACTGGAATAGGTGTTTATAAGTATTGTTTTTCAAATAAGACTACTGAAAAAATATCAAACAAAATAGTTTTGAATTTTCCTGATGATGTTCAATTTAAAGAAATTTATCAGGATGATATTGGTCGAATCTGGATATCCGTGTTGCGCTATGGTTTATTAATGATTGATAACGATCAATCAACACTCTTTAATGATGAAAATGCTGGGTTGGGAGATAAATTTATTAGTACTATAAGTCAGACAAAGGAAGGAGTCATTTTATTGGGTACAAACAGTGGATTCTCACTATTTTTCCCTGAAAAAAAACGATGTATTGCATATAATTCTTCAAAAGGATTTCCTCTTCGATCAACTCGAAACGGGTGTATTTTACACCTTGTTAGTGGGGAAATACTCATAGGAGGAACAACAGGAATAGCAATGTTGTCAAATAATTTAACAAACGTAGAACAACCTATATCAATTTATTTTGATCGGCTACGCATTAATAATCATAATGTTGACGTACTAGATCAGATATCGGAAGATAAACTTTCACTAACTTATACCAAAGGAATTTCACTGAACCATTTACAAAAGAATATTGCCATAGAAGTTGCATCAACTGGGTTTTCTCATACTCAGCACACATTTCATGAATATCGCTTGGAAGGATACGAGACGGAATGGACTCGCTTTTCACTTTCGTCACCCATCATCTATATGAACTTACCTCCAGGAAAGTATGTTCTGAAAGTTCGGGCTTATTCAGACCTTAATATGAGTGATATTAAGGAAATAAAATTGCCTATTCGAGCATTGCCTCCCTGGTATGATACATTACTGGCAAAGTTTGGCTATTTCATTCTTTTTATATTGTTTGTTTTTGGGGTTTTCTATTTCTTTTATTCACGTATACTTTTTCATGAGAAATTGAAACAGCAAGAAGCTAATGCACAAGCTAGACTTCGCTTCTTCACCAATGTTTCACACGAGATTCGAACTCCTTTGACCCTAATTATCGGTCATCTTGCCATGCTTGTTAATAATAGTAAGCCACAAAGCAACAATTTGCACAGCGCATTCGAAAATGCTAAAAAGATGCAAGAACTGGTTACGGAACTACTTGAATTTGAAAAACAGGTTTTAGGTTACAAACTCTTATCTGTTTCATATAAAAACTTTTCAGAATTCATCAACAATATTTACAACTCATTTCAATCTTATGCAATCTACCGGGAAATAAATTTCAAACTCCATTTAGAAGAAGTAAATATGTTTTATTATTATGATTACAACCAACTTCAAAAAGTTTTTTTTAATTTACTTATGAATGCTTTTAAGCATACCCCAAAAGGAGGAAATGTCATTATTGAAGTGAATCTGGAAAATATTGATATTCCAATAAATAAATCTGAGATTGCTTTTATCGCTCCTTGGCTAACATCTTTTGTTTTTAAAGCTAGAAAGAAGACGTGTGTCAACATGTTAACAATACGAGTTTCAGATACTGGGCAAGGTATATCAAGCAAGAAAATAGATCTGATATTTGATCCTTTTTATCAGGACTCAACTAACTTTTCCTATGATAAGTACAACAAAGGCACCGGGATTGGATTGTCAATAGCAAAAAACATAATTGAACAGCATCAAGGATTTATTTGGGCAGAAAGCAAAGTAGGAGAAGGTACTGTCTTTACGGTGGCTTTGCCTACTGATAAATTATGGTTTAATGATGGCACCAGAGGCAATGAGGTTATTCAAAGCGATTCAGAGTCATTACATAATGCCTTGAATGTTGAAAGTAATGACGATATAGACAATACATTATCTCAAGACTTTGAGACAGTCAAAGATAGTATAAAGACTGAAAAGAAAAAAATTCTGATTGTAGAAGATGATCTGGAATTACAAAATTTACTTTTTTCTTTATTTAGTCCGGTATTTAAAGTGTTAAAATCAACCAATGGATTGGATGCATTCACTTTAGCAGAAAAGCAACAACCCGATATTATAGTCAGTGATGTAATGATGCCTGTTATGGATGGTTTAGAATTATGTTCTAAAATCAAAGGTACATTGGCTACTTCACATATTCCAGTCATACTTTTAACCGCACGTTCAACTGAAGATCAGAACATAGAGGGTATTTGTGCCGGAGCCGATGATTATATAATAAAACCTTTTAGTATTGAGATATTAATTGCCAAATGTAATTCTTTACTTCGTAACCGGGAAGTATTGATTCACAAATATCGACATTCGATCTCAATATCTGCTGATACAATCGTCAGTACTACACATGATATGCTGTTTTTAGAGAAGTTAGTTTCTGTTATAGGAGAACACTTAAACGATGAAAAATTAGGAGTGCCACTTTTATGTTCTGAGATGGCAATGTCTAAAACATTACTAAGCAATAAAATAAAAAAAATCACAAAAGAATCTCCGGCAGAGTTTATTCAAACACTCAAAATGAAACGTGCAGCCTGGATGATTTTAAATGAACCTCATAAAAGTGTGTCAGATATTGCTTATGAGCTAGGTTTTAGTTCACTTGGTTATTTTGGTATTCGCTTCAAGAAGCATTTTGGAAAAAGCCCGACAGACCTGAAGAATGATGGTGGTGATATTAATACTGTGTAGACTTTACAAATAGGCTTCCGTTCTGTGTTTTAAGTTTACTTCGTTATTAATGGATGATGTAACTACACACAATTGATATATTAGTGGCTGACTGTTTGAGAAATACAATTTTGAACAATATTACTTATATTTTTGAACAAAATTATCTAATCGCAGTATTTATTTCCATTTATATTTGCCCATATCTATAATCAACCAATATTTAATATTATGAAATCTTTAAAACTATGCGTTAGCATACTGTTATGTACATTATTGTGTATAACAGGCATGCTGGCACAATCAACTTCATTGAGAATAATTAAGATTAATGGTCTTGTTCTTAATCGTTCAGGGGAAGCTCTCGTTGGTGCTAATTTAATTGTTAAAGGGGCTCAGAAAGGTGTAATTACGGATTTTGATGGTAAGTTTGTTTTGGATGTTCCCATAGGAGCTACACTTTCAATTTCTTACATAGGTTACGATCCACAAGAGTTTCTTATTACTGATAAAAAAGAATATCGCATAGTTTTAGAAGAAGACTCAAAATACCTGGATGAGGTTGTTGTAATCGGCTACGGCGAGTCACAACGCAGAGATCTCACTGGATCTATCTCAGCAATTAAGTCGGATCAGTTAACTAAATTTGGTGCAACTGACCTTACAGCTGCTTTGCAAGGACGTGTGGCAGGGGTGCAAATTAAAACTTCCTCTGGTGAGCCTGGTGCAGGTATGGATATTGTTATCCGTGGTGCCAATTCTTTGAATGCGGGCATTTATCCGCTATATGTAATCGACGGCATGCAGATTGACATTAATGAATCGGAGGTTGCAAGATCCTCGGTAGGTGGTCAGGCTACCTATAATCCATTGTCGAGTATAAATCCCAATGATATTGCTTCGATTGATATTTTAAAAGATGCTTCAGCAACAGCTATTTATGGTTCTCGTGGTGCTAACGGTGTAATCATTATAACCACTAAGAGTGGTAGCTCTTCTGACAGGACTGACGTTTCATTCAATTCTTCTGTAGGATTAAACCAGATTGCTAATAGTCACGACATGTTGGATGCTCAGGGCTATGTGGATTATAAATTCTCTCGTGGTGGAGGCGATCAGAACGTATGGGGTAAAGACTATGGTGAAGGACTTGTTCCTAAAGATGTTATTCTTGAAGGACTAAAAACTTACAACTGGGAGGACGAAATGACGCGGCTTGGTATCACTCAGAATTATGATGTATCAATGAACGGACAATCAAATAAGACCAGGTTTTCTGCAAGCCTGGGTTATTTGAACCAGAAAGGTGTTATTCTTAGTAATGATTTTAGCCGCTATTCGGGTCGTTTAAAATTAGATCACGAGATCTCAAAGAAACTATCTGCAGGATGTTCAGTAACATTGGGGCGTACCAACTCAAATGGTGCAATTAGTAGTGGTTCACAAGGAGGGACATCAGCCTTTACCGGGGTTGTTCAACTGATGTACCTTGAACGTCCTCTTAACCTTTATACTGATGCAGAGACGGATAATGAACTGACTTATGGATATACACCGCTTACAAGCATGGTGAGCGGTGAAACGTATAAGAATACTAAATTTGATCGTCTTCTAGGAAATGCGTACATCGTGTATAAACCTATTCAGGACTTAAGTATTCGTTTGAACGGTTCTACTTCAAACACATACTCAAAAATGATGGAATTTTACACGACGCAAAGTCGTTGGGGACGTGCTACAAAAGGGCGTGCTGGAGTTGACCAGATTAACACTGATGGTTACACTCTTTCTCTTACAGCAAACTATTATAAAACATTTGTCAAGAAGCATAAGCTTAATGCAATGATTGGCGGAGAGATAAACTCATATCATTTTGAGTCAACTTCTATGCGCACCGAGAGTTTTGACGATCAATCAACAGGTGTGTTTAATATTGGTAAGGGGCAAGTTGTACAAACTCCAAGTACCAATGTTACACAAACCAATCGCATGTCGGCGTTCGCGCGATTAGCTTATGATTACGATGGACGTTACTATGCTAATTTTAATATACGTGCTGACGCTTCCTCCAATTTTGGTCCGTTATCACGTGTTGGTTACTTTCCTTCTGTTTCGCTTGCATGGAGAGGAAGCAGTGAACCTTTTTTGAGTTGGGCTAAAGACTTGTCGAACCTGAAGTTTCGTGCCAGTGTTGGGACAACCGGAAATGACCGTATTCCTTCTTACCGTTATATGGCAACAATGGGAACATGCCAATATGCTGGTGGTGATGAAAAAATATTCGGAATGGGTCCTAATGGTTCAGAAAACCCTTCACTAAAATGGGAATCTACTCGTCAGTATAATGTAGGTATGGACTTAGACCTGTTCAGGAACAGGGTAAGCTTTGTGGCTGACTATTATTACAAGGACACTCACGATATGCTTTATAATGCCAATGTGGCAGCACATACAGGGTTTGCCAGGCAATGGCAAAATATTGGTCGCATATCAAATAAAGGTATTGAGTTAACCCTCATCACCCGCAACGTTGTCAAAAAGAAATTCTCATGGACTACAAATATAAATTTTGATGCCAACCGGAATAAAGTACTTGAGTTAGGTGGCGAAAGTTTTTTCCCTGTTACAGTGAGATACGGACCTTTTTTTGATATGCCCATCAGTCGTGTGCAAGTAGGCGAGTCTGTTGGAATTATTTATGGTTATGTTCATGATGGGAACTATCAAATAGATAATTTTGACTGGGTAGATCGTGTTACAAGAGAGCCGGTTGATGCATCAGTTATTACCGATGCGAATATGAGTAATTACAGATATACGCTAAAAAGCGATGTGACGAAAATAACCGGAATGACTGTTGCCCCTGGTGATAGAAAGTATAAAAATATTGAGGGTGAAGAAAATGCTATTGATGTCAACGACCGTACCATCATTGGTAATTCAAATCCTAAATTTAACATGGGTATGTACAATGAATTTAAAATTGGTAGTTTTGATTTCGCATTCTTTTTTGAGTGCTCGTACGGTTTCGATTTATTGAATTCATTTAAGGTAATGAGTGAGCCTGGCTTAAATAATATTACTAATAATATTACCCGTGACTCGTGGGAAAATCGTTGGTCTGTGGCAAATTCCTCTAATACATACTCTCGCATTATTAATCAAACAAATAATTGGGTTTCTTCTTATTACGTGGAAGATGGTTCGTTTGTTCGACTGAAAAATGTTAACCTTGGGTATAGTTTTGACAAGCGTAAGTTAAGTAAGGTCAATATTTCATCATTGCGCATTTTTGTTAATCTTGATAATGTATTGCTCCTAACAAATTATTCAGGTCTTGATCCGGAAGTTCGTTCTCCTGAAGTGTTTCTTCGTGGGTTAGATCAAACATCTTATCCTCGTACGCATAATTATGCATTAGGGATAAATGTCAACTTCTAAAAAATTTATATTAACTCGTAAATACAAAATACTATGGCAAAAACAACAAAATATATGGCAATATTTGTCCTTATACTATTCAGTAATGCATGTGAGTTTTTGGATCAAGTGCCTTATTCAACTTCTTCGCCTGAGAATAGTTATAAAAACGAAAATGATTTTAAGATTACACTTGCAGGATGTTATGAAGTTATCAATGCAATGTATATCTCAGATGGTTCAAATATAGCAGGAGGAACGTATTCTCAGGGATTGCAATATTTCTTTGAAGGATGTTCTGATAATGTAATTGGATCAACAGCAAGTGCCACGCTGATGAGTTTGCTTCGTGCTGATTACAACCCTGAATCGCAGGATGTAAATTCGTTTTGGAAGGCTTTCTTTACAGGCATATCACGCTGTAATTATATGATTGATCGCATTCCTAAAGGTGAACTTACCGTTGAACAACAAGTACAGTTTATGGCAGAAGCTCGTTTCCTCAGGGCATTCTATTACAATCATCTCGCAAGCATGTTTGGTGGACTACCATATTGTGTTGAACCTGCTATAGACCCTCGTCTTCCCCGCGAGAATTTAGAGAAAATTTATTCATTGATTATCTCCGACTTGGAATATGCTTATAGAAATCACTCGGAAGATAAGATTCTGAAATGCAGCATTGATAAATGGGGTGCTGGTGCTTACCTTGGTATGGTTTATAACTACTTAGCCAGTTGTAAACGTTATGATGTTGGCCATACATTGCTTGACAGATGTCCTCTTAATAGCTTTGCATGGGTAGATGCTAACGCTACAAGCATGGCTGCAAAGACGGTATTGGAAGATGTTGTGAAAAACAGCCCTTATATTTTAGTAGGTGCTTCTGATTATAAAAGGTTGTTTTATGAAATGAGCAAGAATACTCAATACAAAGAATGCTTGTTTATGTCTGAGTGGTCGTCAAAGAATCCTTCTAAAGGACGAACTGTATATACCGTGTTAGCTCCTGCAGGTGGGGTTGCCTACAGAGGAACATGGCAACGCATGTTCCCAACCATGAGATTGTACAAATCATATACAGAAGGTGATATACGTCGTGATATGTTTATAACGGGTATGTACTCTACCAGTCCTGCCCCCGAACCAGAAACCGTAGATGGATATACATACTATATTCCTCGTCCAAGTTCAGGAACATCTGATAATTCTTCCTACCAACTTTTCTCTACAGGTAAGTTCCGAATTAGCGCTCTAGGTAGCGGCTCTGTGTTTGTTCAAGGTCAATGTGCGATGAACGATCCTCTTATCCGTTTAGCAGATGTAATTCTTCACTATGCAGAGGCTCTCTATTTTACGGGGAATGAACAGTTAGCACGCGAACAATTTATCCCCATTCGTGACAGAATCAGAGGAGTATTGTCTATTGATGATATTACAACTCAATACAGGCGTGATGATTTTGTCGATGAGTTACTCGAAGAACGAGGACGTGAACTTTGCTTCGAAGCCAAGAGACGTGTTGACTTGATGCGTTTCGGGAAAATGACTAATGCTATAATGACACTTCCAGAAGAGGGAACATTGAACTTGCGTCTTGGTATCCAGATGCTCAAAGATAACTGGTCAGAATATAAGATATGGTATCCTGTACCACAAATTCAAATTGAAGTAAATGCAAGTTTCGTTCAAAACGCAGGATATGCAGATTAAAACACCAATAGTACTGAGAGTCTTCTTTTTAGGGATTCTCAGTGTTTTAAACCACATTTCTGCTTCTGATATTAAGATTACAGGTTCTGTAAGCTTTGAAGTTCAACAACCAATCCTCAATGAGATTATTGTTTCAGTGGCTGACTTTGGTGCAAATCCCAACAGATCGGCCGAAGAGAACGGTGCAGCTTTTGAAAATGCAATTGCTAAGCTACGCCTCGCAGGTGCATCAAAACTTGTTATTCCTACAGGCATTTATAAGATTCGGATGGAAAAATCTGCTGACATCTTGCTCAAGGATATTCATAATGTTATTATTGATGGCCAAGGATCGGAATTGATTTTTGGACGTCATCACAAGATAAAGCATGAGGCATACATAACTCTTGAAAATTGTCATACGGTAGTTGTAAAAGATCTTACCCTTGATTGGGATTGGGCGGATTTTCCAATCTTTGCTATTGCTCGGGTAATAAATATAGATAAGAATGCTCGAACAGTTGAATTTCAGACCACAACACCTGAGATTCCTGACGAGAAACCTCTTCAAATGGGGGTTAATCGTGAATGGGATCCTGCTATAAACAACCGTAATCCTGGTAAAGGATTCATCTTCCCACCAAAAGCACATCACGAAAAGTTAGAGAAAACAGCTCCTGATCGTATAGTCTTGACTGTAAGTGACACCCGTTATATTGAACATGCAGAGAAAGGGCAGTATGTACAACTTAGCTTTAAACCTAAATATGGAACTCCTTCTGCTTTTAGAGTTAATCAAAGCAAACACATTACATTCGATAATGTTACAATACACTCGTCGCCTTATGAGGCAATGAATACAGGGGGTGTAGAGTATCTGCAGATTATCAATTGTCGCATAGAACCTCGTCCTGGAACTGGTCACCGTCTCTCCACTTATGGTGGTCTGGAGATTCACTCTATCAAGGGTTTCTTCCGTTTAGAAAATTGTGTGTTTGATGGAATTGGCGATGACAACCTACACTTATCAAACCATTTTTTTGGCGGAGGGTTGACTAAGATAGATGATCATACCCTTTATGCTAATTATTTACAAAGGTGGATGAGTATAGACCTTTTATGGAAAGGTGCCCATTTTGAGATGCGCAGAAAAAATTTCTCGCCTGCGGGGTGGAGTTCAACGATTGAGAGTTTTGAGTATGAATACAATGTCCATCAAAGTATTAATGCTCATCGAGTTAAGATACGATTCAAAGATCCTCTGCCTGTAGATTTCAAAGAAGATAACATGCTCTGGAACATGGATATGAACAAAGGGAATTTTATAATTCGCAATAATGAATTCCGTAATGGTTTATGTCATGCCCTTTACATTGGTTTGGCAAATGGTACAATAGAGAATAACAGCTTTGATAATTTTGCTTATCCATCATTGATACTTAATACAGTACATCGTTGGGGACGTTGGTACTTGGGTACTCCTATCGACAATGTTATTATCCGTAATAATATACTGACCAATAACAATACTGCGCGACGAGATCCGGCTTCATTATTTGTTGGTGGCGGTTATGATGCACAGCCGTCTAATTATACACCAGTTGATTATCCTATCGCAACAAATGTTCTGGTAGAGAATAATCTCGTCGAAAATTCTACCTGGGCAGCATTTTGTACATTCTCATCTGAGAATATCGTGGTGCGAAATAACCGTTTTGTTAATAGTAACACTTTTCCGTACAAGGAGCGACACAAAGGCTTTGGTTCTGTATATGTTACTCATGCCCAGAATATAATATTTGAAGGGAATGATATCGTAAATGGTGAAATGAGCAAGGAGACAGGATGCTATATTGATTCGCTGTCAACCCGGAACATAACATGTAGCAATAATAAAGGTTTTAATAAACACAATAAATAGTTAAGTTGACTTTTGTATAAATGATGAAAATACTATTTAAAGCAGTCCTGATTGCTGTCATGAGTTTAGGGATAGTTGCCGTAACAGCACAGCAAATTACAGGAGCACAGGAGTTTACTGTAATGGAGCCTCCTGAAAGTGAGGTGTATGTTTCTGTAGCTGATTTTGGAGCTCACCCATCCAAAAGTGGCAAAGTAAATCAAAAAGCCATTATGGGTGCTATTGAGCGTGCACGTATTCTTCGTATTCCTAAGGTCATTATTCCTAAAGGAACGTATTATATTGATAATGACGCAACATATCAATTGACGTTAATGGATATTGAAAATTTAACCATTGACGGACAGGGATCCGAACTCATTATTCCTGAGTCAGAAACCGGTAAAAAAGGTGCTTATATACTTATAAGTCGCTGCAAAAGAATAAAAGTTTGTAATCTTTCACTTGATTGGGACTGGAACCGATTTGGACTCTTTGGATTAGCAACAGTAGTAAGTGTTGACAAAACAAATCTTAAGGTATTATTCTCTTTTTCAGGGTGCAATGTGCCTCCTACTGATGAGATTAACCCCGGCGTATGTCGTGCCTGGGATCCGTCAATCAATAATCGAGATGCAAATGTAGGCTTTGCATTCCCGTTATCATCTGTCGTTCATTCATACGAGAAAACTGGCGACAAAACGATGATTGCCACTTACAAGAATGCTTCGGATGTGAACAAGTTGAGTGTAGGACAGATGGCTCAGGTGGTTTTTACCCCAAAACGTAATGCATCAGGAATTAGGATTGAATACAGTTCTCATATTACTTTTGATAATGTGAACATTTGGAGCGCTCCTTATGAGTCATTTGTATCCATGTCGTGTGATAATCTTCAAATCATTAACTCACAAGTGCGTCCCAAGCCTGGCACTGATCGTCTATTCTCGACTTACGGCTGCATGGAGATACATGAACATTATCGTAACTTCCGTTTAGAAAACTGCGTAATTGAAGGTACAGGAGATGATCAACTCCATTTGTCTAACCACTTTTTGGGTGGGGGACTAACACGTGTGGACGAAAACACAGTATATTGTGAGAATTTGCAAACCTGGACAAGTATTAATCTTACTGCTCCCGGACATCATTTAGAGTTATATTCCGACCAGTTTGAACCTCTTGGTTGGAGTTCGGAGATATTAGAGTCAAGCTCAGAGTATAACTCATCAACAGGGGTGACACGCGCAAAGATCAAGTTTGCCGACCCACTGCCTTCATCTTTGACTGCATCCTCTATGTTTTGGAATCAGGAGTTGATGGATGGCAACTTTATTATCCGCAATAACACATTCAGTAAAGGGTTGTGCCATGCACTATACATTGGTATGAGTAACGGTACCATTGAAGGGAATACCATCACAAACATGGCATATCCATCTTTGATTCTTAATACTGTTGTCAGGTGGAGTAAGTGGTATCTTGGAACGCCGGTAAAGAATATTATTATCCGCGATAACATTCTAAAAGACTGTAATACAGATAGACGGGATCCTTCTTCGATGTTTGTGGGAGCTGGCTACGATTATAATCCGTCTGATTATTATCCTGTTAACTATCATTCAACCAGAGATGTATTAGTAGAAGGAAATATTGTGGAGAATTCTACCTGGTCTGCTTTTTCAATTTTCTCCGCAAAAAATGTGCATGTTATTGGCAATAGGTTTATAAACAGCAATATTGATCCTTCAAAAACTCGTTTTGCTGGGAAAGGTAATATGTTTGTTCTTAATTCCAGTGACATAACCATTGAAAATAATGTCTTTTATAACGCTGGGGAATCATATGAGTCGGGACTGTATGTTGATCCGGCAACAACATCAAATGTCATAATTAATGGCAATGTCGGCGATAAGCCTACTTCACATTACAATCCCTATGAATTAGTCGTTTCCGGTTCGTCGGATGCTTTAAACATATATGTGAAAGGATCAAAAGAAGCAAGTAACAAGTACATACGCCATCGGTTGTATAATGCAAAAAATACTGCTAAGAACCTGAATGTCTGGAGAATTGTGAACTCTTATCTTACAGAACGCACAAGTGTATACAATTTCTCAAATATTCTATCTAAAGAGTTTATTTATAGCGGTGAATGGGAATGTGCCATACGACAAACAGTAAATGGAGTTCCTAAGTCCGACTTCATGGGTGGATTCCATGGCTACGAGGAATTAGTAGACGTAAATGCCTGGGCCGATGGAAAGAAAATAAGTTTAGGGACAACAATCAATCTTACTGCTTACAATGTAACAGTTGATCAGAATTCAATTTTGTATGAATATGGAACAAAAAATCCTGTGGCTGAGCATCTTAAGCATTATGTCTTTAGTAAGGATAAAATACATCTTTATCAAGAAGTTAAGTGGTTGAAATCAATTAATGTAGTTAACTCATACTTGGCTATGCTACCCATAGCTCGGAGTCTTCCTGACGGAACTGCTATCACTGACAGAGGTACAATGGAACATAATCCTACCGTATTTAACATTGGAGTGCCCAATGCATCTTTACCTTTTAAAGGAACAAATATCCGCTCGGCCAGAGTTTGGGGTGAAGAAAGTGGAATTTCAGCATCACTTACAACTGTATTTTTTCCACTACTCCCTAAGAATAGCTTTATGTGTAGCATGTACACAGCTCAGGATGGTTATAATAAACTCTACTTTGATTTCTCCGGTAGTTATACCACAACTGTAGATGAGGTGTGGGAAAGCACGGCTATTTATGAAATTGATATAAATAATTAAACTGATATGGTATATTGTGTTTTAAAAAAAATAATTTGTTTTTCCTTTTGCTATATTGCCATCGGATGTGCAAATAATGTAGAATTAGTTCCCGAAGGAGCAAATCCTCCGAAGTATGAAAAAGATTATGTTATTCCGGTTGAATACAAGAAAGATTTGTCATCTAACTGGAGGACTGATGCAAATTCACTAAATACGTTGCTGGTTGAGAATATTGGACGTTACCCTGTTCGCAACACTCAATTAGTTAATGAGTGGGGCAGTCGTCTTGATGACTTGTCGTTTACTAATATAATTGGAAAAGAAGGATTCTTCAGGATAGGAAAAAATAATGATCGTTGGTATTTTATTGATCCTACCGGTAAAGGAAACATAATCAGGGGTACACAAGATGTGCGTCCTTTTGATGATGGTTATTATACGTCTTCTTTTCCCGGAGGAGATGCAGAATGGAGCAAAACAACCGGTGAGTATCTTGTAGAAAACGGATTTAATTGTACCTTATATGGAGGATTGTACCCTGTTAGTATGCCAGCTGTTATAGCAGAAAATATTTTGCGTCCTAATAACGGAGCTAATAAAGTAGCGTATATGGAGATTCTTTTCATCTTGCGTTCATTTATGTGGCAATCACAAACAAATAGTTCTTTCCGGTATGATGATAGCAAACACAATCGACTCTATCTTATTTATGAAGATGAATATCTGAACTTTATTGATAATTGGGCAAAAACAAAATGTGCACTTTATGTAAATGATTCACATTTCATTGGATATATGCTTGACAATGAATTGAATCACAAAGCATACAACAATCAGTCTCCTCAAAGGGGGATAAACATCCTATCCATTTTGGAAAATAAGGATGGTTCGCTTACAGGCTCGCGCATCCGAGGCAAAGCGATTGAGTTTTGGGAAACACAGTTAAATAGTAAATCTTTGATTAGTTTCACAGATTCAGATATTGAGGCATTCAGTGCAGTTGTGGCAGATGATTATTTTCGAACCGTGACCGAGGCTGTTCGTCGTTATGATAGCAATCACCTGATTCTAGGCTCCCGTTTGTACGATATGAATAAGTACAATAAAGTTGTTTTGAAGGCTTGTGCTCGTTATTGTGATGTAATTTCAATTAATTACTACAATACGTGGAGTGTAGAGAGTTTCTATATTGATAATATCAGGGAGTGGACCGATGATGCTCCTTTCATTGTTACTGAGTTTTATACCAAAGGTGCTGATGCGAAATTGAATGGGGCTTCTATTGCAAATAACAATGGTGGAGGATGGATTGTGCGTGGACAGAAAGAGCGTGGATATTATTATCAGAACATGTGTATTGGGTTGCTGAAAGCTAAGAATTGTATAGGCTGGTTACATTTTAACTATCGAGATATTAATCTGAATGGAGACATTACAAATAAGGGAATCATTAGTATTGATTACAAACCCTATGAAGAATTTGTTGAAACTGTTAAAGTTATGCATATAAATACTTATCCATTGATTGATTTTTTTGATCGATAATAATTGCTGTTATAAGATATGAGAAAACTATTGTTGTCTTTAGTTGTACTACCGTTAGTATTAAACATAGGTGCAGTTGAGGTGCCGGAAGCAGGAAAGCGTGTTAAAGAATGGAAACTGGGAAAGAATCCCATGTATAAACAAGGATGGATTGATTTTAACAAAAACGGAAAGATGGATCCCTATGAAAATCCAGCTTCACTGTTAGATGACAGGATTGAAGATTTGCTGTCACAAATGACTCTTGAGGAAAAAACTTGCCAGTTAGCTACTCTTTATGGATATAAAAGGGTACTTCAAGATGATCTTCCAACTCCAAAATGGAAAGAAATGATCTGGAAAGACGGTATTGGAGCTATTGATGAACACCTCAATGGATTTCAGCAATGGGGTTTACCTCCTTCTGATAATCCAAACTGCTGGCCCGCATCTCGTCATGCCTGGGCTATAAATGAAGTGCAACGTTTTTTTATTGAAGAAACACGCCTGGGTATACCTGTTGATATGACTAACGAAGGTATAAGGGGTGTTGAAGCTTTTCGTGCTACAAATTTTCCCACACAGTTAGGATTGGGTCATACATGGAACCGGGAGTTAATTAAAAAAGTTGGCTATATAACTGGTCGTGAAGCACGATTATTAGGTTATACTAACGTATATGCCCCGATACTTGACGTAGGCCGTGATCAGCGCTGGGGTCGTTATGAGGAAGTCTATGGCGAATGCCCTTATTTGGTCTCAGAACTAGGTGTGGCGATGGCTCAGGGTATGCAAACGAATTATCAAATAGCTGCTACGGCCAAACATTTTGTTGCATATAGTAACAACAAAGGAGCACGAGAAGGGATGGCGAGAGTTGATCCACAAATAGCTCCCCGTGAAGTAGAGAATATTCATGTGCGTCCATTTGAAGAAGTAATACGTCGAGCTGGATTATTGGGCATCATGTGCGCATATAACGATTACGATGGTGTTCCCATTCAAGGGAGCTATTATTGGTTGACACAACGTCTTCGTCACGAAATGGGTTTCCGTGGTTATGTGGTATCGGACAGCGGGTCTGTTGAATATCTGTTTCGTAAACATAACACAGCTGAAGATATGAAAGAAGCTGTACGTCAAAGTTTTGAAGCAGGATTAAATGTCCGTTGCACATTTAGTGCTCCCGACTCCTATATTTTACCTTTGCGTGAATTAGTGCAGGAAAAGTCAGTGAGTGAAGAGACGCTGAATGATCGGGTCCGAGATGTCTTACGTGTTAAATTTTTGATAGGTTTGTTTGATGCTCCGTATCAAATGGACCTACAGGCGGCTGACCGTGAAGTGGATGGAGAAGAAAACAATAAAGTATCACTTCAAGCTGCACGAGAATCAATTGTATTGCTGAAAAATGAGAACAATTTGCTTCCATTGGATACCTCTAAACTAAAGCGGATTGCCGTTGTAGGTCCAAATGCAGATGAGCGAAGCTATGCATTATTACATTATGGTCCGTTGGCCGTTAAGGTTACTTCCGTACTTGAAGGAATACAGCAAAATTTAAAAGGGATATGTGACGTAGTGTATGAAAAAGGCTGTAACCTGGTTGACGACCGCTGGCCATTATCTGAGATTCTTCGTGAGGAGTTGACTACGGAAGATCGTGAAGAAATCAACAAAGCAGTAAAGGTCGTCGAAGAAAGTGATGTTGCTATCATTGTATTAGGGGGAGGCGAACGTACCTGCGGTGAAAACAAATCGCGATCAAGTCTTGAATTGCCAGGTCGTCAGGAAGATCTTCTTCGTGCTGTACAAGCTACAGGTAAGCCCGTTGTATTAGTTATGATTAACGGCAGACCGAAGTCTATCAACTGGGCAGATGCACACGTACCTGCTATCGTTGAAGCATGGTACCCCGGTGCACATGGAGGACAAGCTATATATGAAGTGCTGTTTGGTGAGTATAACCCAGGTGGAAAGCTTACCGTTACCTTTCCACGTCATGTAGGACAAATCCCTTTTAACTTTCCATTCAAACCGGCTGCTAACGTTGATGGTGGAATAAAACCAGGTGTTAATGGTAATCAAAGTCGTATTAACGGGGCCTTGTATCATTTTGGATATGGACTGAGTTATACAACTTTCTCTTATGCTAACTTAACTATAAATCCTTTTTTAGCAAGGGATAAAGAACCTGTCTCCATTTCCTTTGACGTAACGAATACCGGTAATCGAGCGGGTGATGAAATAGTACAGTTGTACGTTCGTGACAAGGTATCAAGTGTCACTACATATGAGAAAAATTTGTGTGGATTTGAACGTGTTCATCTTCTTCCCGGTGAGACTAAACGTGTTGAGATGACCTTGAATTCGAAGCAGTTAGCACTACTTGACTTGGACATGCGCTGGATTATTGAATCAGGTGAGTTTGATATTATGATTGGAGCTTCATCTGAAGATATTCGTTTGCGTGACATATTGAGAGTTCCCTTTAACCAACGCTTCTGATATGCAAATTCCCATAATTAATGGGAAAGGTGTCACTAATGTGGTAGAATTACCATAAATAATGAGATAATTGAACAAAATTGTATAATTAAATGAACAAAATATTTAGCAAAGATAACGTACTATAACTAATTTTAGAGTGTTGAAATAATTTAATGTTAACCCGAACCATGCAAGTGGTTCATTTTTAAAAAAAAAGGTTATGAAAAAAGTTACAATTTTTATGTTGGCTCTATTGATGAGCTTTGGAACTACGTTAGGTTTAGTATGGGTTGTGGAGTATGATGACCCTGTAAATTCTACTAATGACGCTCCTTATGAAGGAAGTCTTCAATATGCATTAAAGAACTTTAGTTTTGGCGATGTGATTAAGTTCGAATCAGGCATGGCAGGTAAAACAATCTTTTTTGAGACATCGTGGGAACTTAAAAAAGCAAGCCTAACTTTAGATGCCTCAGAACTCTCTTCGAAAGTTATATTTGACGCAAGTGGAAAGGCCGCTACTCCTATTAATAATATCTTGTGTTTTTTTAGTAGTGTGCCAAACAATGCTGACCCCAACACCTCTCTTACTATAAAGAATATTGTTTTTCAAAATTTGATTGTCTCTCCAACTACAAATGAAGATGTGGGTTGTATCAATTCAAAATACGGTTCTTTGTATGTTGAAAACTGCGATTTTATTAATAATAAATTTTATGGACCTGACACTTCAATTCAATATAAGTATCACGGTGCAATTCTATCTTCAGTAACTAAAAATAATCTTCACGTGAAAGGTTGTCGTTTCATCAATAATACAGGACGTAAAGGTGCAAGTATTACATTGTGGCCGATAGCCATGACAATAATTGAAAACTGTTATTTCAGCGGTAATTATGCTATCACAGGAGGCGCATGTGTTCATTCCGGAACTTCAGGCACAACAAAAGGAAGTGCTTCAACGGTAATTGTTCGTAACAATGTATTTACCGGGAATACCGGTGATCAACTTGGATCGCTTATTTGGAGTGAGGCTCCAGTTTTAGGTCCTTATCTACAGTTGTACAATAATACTATGGTGGGCAATACATGTACTTCAACCGAAACTGATCAAATTCCTTTTGTAGCAACGAGAAACCGGAAAATGATACTTGCAGGTAATCTTTTTGCAGGTAACTATAATATGGCTACCACACCAACGCTTAACAATGAAATTGGATTTGCCGCCTCTTCGACAGAAGTGCTTCCAGAGGACTCATTAATACTTACCGGATATAACATCTTCTCGAGTCCACGTAACTATGCTACTCCAATTACACAAGAGAAACTAGATGCAACTCATAACGTAACATATACTGACTGGGCAGCAAATCCATTGGTTAAACCAGTAATTGATGACATGATGATTCCTACTGACAATATAACCCTTTACAGTAGATACATAAAAGTCATCCCTTCAACCTCACTAACCTGGCTGGGAGCTACTCCTATGGATCAACGCGGCGTTCCACGTTCTGATACCTATATTTGTATTGGGGCATATGAAGATGCTCGTGTGCCTGTAACTTCAACTCAAAATATTGGAGCAAATTCTGTATATGCATGGGTATTAGATAACAGAATGCATATTTCAACTTCAGTTAAGCAAATCGACATTATTTCTTCTTCAGGCCAACATATTCGTAGAGTAACCAATGTTTCAGCATTTTCACTTGAAGGGTTATCAAATGGAATATATATAGCTAAAGTTGTTGATAACGAAGGGTTAACTTCTAATATTAAATTCAAATACTGATTTTTATATAAGAGAGACTTTGTTTGTTTGGAATACATTGAGGTCTCTCTTTTTTTTAACATATTTATGAAGATAATTATTAATGTATGTCTGTTTTGCTGTCTTTTTCTGCATGGATATGCTCACAGGGTGTGGATTGTTTCAAATACAAATCCGGTAACATCGGCAGCGGGCATAGGACGTGCCAATAAAGGAGATTTAAAGTATTGTATTGAGAAGTACTTAATGGATGATGTGATTACATTCGCACCTGAACTCGCAGGTCAGGTTATCTACTTTGAAACAGGATTGATGCTTAAGATGAATGCTTCTCTAACAATTGATGCATCTAATCTTTCATCCAATATTATTTTTGATGGTAGTTTCAAGACTTCATCTCCTAAGCGAATTAATATCCTCATTGATGGATCGCAAGGCTATGGCACTAATTATTTTATTATCCGTGGTGTAACTTTCCAGAACATCTGTGTGAATGATTATTTGTCCACTAACATGGGCGCACTGTACATTAATCATGGTACTATTATGATTGAAAACTGTGAGTTTCGCGACAATATATTTTATTCAAATACTACAACAGCAGGTTCTTCAATACAAGGTGCAGTTATTTGTCCGGTAGCAGGGAGAGCGTCATTAACTGTACTTAAATGTAAATTTATAAACAATTTCGGACGTCGTGGATCTGCAATTTCAATCTGGCCGTTTAAGGAAACCATTGTTGATGCTTGTTATTTTGAAGCCAACAATACGTATGCTGGTGGTGCTTGCGTATTTATCAATTCTTCAGCTACTGAAACAGGAAGTAGTTCATATGTAGAGATACGTAATTGTACCATGACAAAAAATAGAGGTAATGCTGTGGGTACATTAGTATCTAATTTGAGTCTTTCCAATAATGCTTATTTGCGCATTGTTGGATGCACAATGGTTGATAATATTATCTCAACAACATCTTCTTCAACACAAATGTCAATGGTTCATGTAGGTGGTAGAAGATTGGAGATCGGGGGGACAATGTTTGGGAACAATTTGAATCAAAATGGAAGCATGGTTAATGATATTGCCTTAGGAATCTCATCTTCCAATACGCTACCTGAGGATTCACTTTATCTTTTAGGATACAATATATTTTCAGAATTAAATAATTTTGGAGTTGATTTTTGCAACACTAAATTATCATCTTCTCCTCGAAATATTGTTTATAAAGAATGGGATTCACACCCTTTGACTGTTTCAGCTGCCACTTCTGAAGGTGTTTTATTACCTTCGAGTGACATGGCACTTCAAAACAACTACTTGTGTATAATTCCTCGTGAGGTTGTAGAGAATTGGATGTTTGCGCCTGCATATGACCAAATGTTGAGGCATCGCATCTCTATCTGGACTACAGTAGGTGCATATGAACTCAATAGTGCTAATAGTTCTTCGAATAATATATCATTAAATTTTAAACATAAGGGAATTTTTTTATTAGAAAGTGGAGCATCTGTTCAGTTGACAGGATTTAGCAATGAGTACGCAGAAATAAACCTGTACAATTCTTCAGGACAAAAAAAAAAGTCGTCTTTTCAATCTCTTTCAAATCCAGTTCGTATTGCTGAGTTTCCATCTGGAGCTTATATAATTAGAGTAAAAGAAGCTTCATTTAAATTTGTAAAATAAATATTGACGAGTTTCCTCCGATATCATATTTTTTCAGCAGGTTAAAAATTACTGTATTTTCTGGAATGATTTGTAATATTAATGTATTTGAGTTGTAATGAGAGTAAAAGGCGCTTCAGTTAATTTTGCAAAGTAGATATTAACGAGTTTCCTCTGATATCATATTTTTTCAGCAGGTTATAAATTGCAGTATTATCGGAAATGATTTGTAATTTTAATTTATTTTAATCTCACGTTAAATTAACTATGTGGTTTTTTAACGTTCAAACGTCTTTTTTAATGAAGAGGGTTTTTATTTGACTTTAAGATGGAAATATGAACCTTCGTGTCAAAAAAAGTATAACTAGTACAAATCATAAATACAGTGCCCATGAAGAAATAAATCATTGACATTTATCCCGGAATTAATTCCGATTACCTCAGTAATAAAATAACAACTACATCAAATCAACCTTATTTTTTAATTAATTTAATATTTATCATGAATTTTATCCTCAAAAACAAAATTGAATCGCTGATAAAGCCTGATTTAGGGTTTAAAGTCAATCGATCTGTATTCGTTTTTATCATGTGTGGTTTAATGCAATTCTTTACTTTCACACTACAGGCACAATCTTCTACGATTACCATGAATATGAGAAATGTACCTGTAGAGGATGTGTTGAATGTCATTGAATCCCGAACAGAATTTCGTTTTCTGTATAACAAAAAAATTGTTGATGTTACACGTAAAGTAACCGTTAATGTTAATAAAGAGGACATTAAGAAAGTACTTACAAAGATCTTTGAAGATACCGACATAGTTTTCAGCTTAGATGGTAAACAGATCGTGTTAAGAAAAGCAGAAAAGGTTCCAACTAAGCAAAATACAAATAAAGTAACCGGAATTGTAACAGATTTTAACGGGCAGGAAATCGTAGGAGCCACTGTTATATTGGAAGGAACCAATACCGGTACAATAACAGATATTGATGGGAAATTCAGTATTGAAGCACCGATTGACGGAAAACTGAATATCTCATACATCGGTTATTATGCTGAGATTGTTCAAATAGATGGTAAAAGCAATATAAAGATTATTTTGGACGAAGATGTAAAAGCACTTGACGAACTTGTAGTTATCGGTTATGGAACGCAACGTCGTTCGTTGGTTACAAATGCAATCTCTAAGGTGAAGATTGATGAAACCAACATGAGAAATGTTGCCAGTCCTGGTCAGTTGCTTGAAGGACGTGTAGCGGGACTGACTATTGGAACTACATCAGGAAATCTGGGTACGGGAGAAAGAATGTCAATTCGTGGAGCATCTTCATTAAGTGCGAGCAATCAGCCATTGTATGTAGTTGATGGAGTGCCTATTACCAATAGTAATGCAAATGTATTTAACTTTGGAGAAGCCATGAGTTCTCTTGCTACATTAAACCTCACAGATATAGAATCAATTGAAGTATTAAAAGATGCTGCATCAGCTGCAATTTATGGCTCAAGAGGAACAAACGGGGTAGTAGTTATCACTACAAAGTCAGGAAAACAGGGTAGGTCAGATATCAAATTAAATATCAATACTGGTTTCTCTCAATTTGCCAATAAAAACAAACTAAAATTTGCAGATTCTGATACGTATGTCATGCAGTACAACGAAGGGATTGATAACTACAATAGACAATATGGGCTTAACATTGGCGATGCCAATTATAAAATGCCAATTTCAAATCCTTTTCAAGGATTACCAGATTCGGATTGGTTATCTTACATAACTCAAACCGGTCATGCATTCAATGGCGACATATCATTTTCTGGTGGTGTAAATAAAACAAATTACTACATTGGTGGAAATATTACTAGTCAGGAAGGTATTATTAAATCAAACGCACTTCAGAAAATAAATCTCAAAGCAAAAATCAGTCACGAAGTAAGAAAATGGCTTGAAGTCGGAGCAAATGTTAGTGGTAATTACCTAAAGAACAATCAGGTTCCCGGTGCAAATCTGGGAAGTACCATCTTAGCCAGAGCTATAGAACAACGTCCTTTCGACCGTCCAATCAAACCAGACGGAACATATTATCAAGGAGGTACAGATGAACTTATTTTCCACAACCCGGTTCAGATTTTAAATGAACAAATAGCCTATTTTGATAACTACCGCTATCTGGGAAGTTACTACGCCATGTTGAAATTCGATGACAAATTCACCTGGAAAAGTTCTTCTAACAGTGATCTCAGTTATACTTACGATTATACCTATTACAACGAGAATCACCCATACAGTACTGGTTCCGGTCGAATAATTGAATATAATAGGTTAAATAAAAACACATTGGTTGAAAATATTCTCAATTATAATGATGTATTTGGCAAGATAAATCTGGGGGTAATGCTTGGTCACTCATACCAAAAGACGGCTACAAACACTTCTATGATTGACGGACGAGGTTTTCCATCTCCTGCATTTGATGTGCTTTCGGTTGCATCTGAAATTTATGATGCCAGCGGAAGTTTGTCGGAGTTTGCAATGGAATCCTATTTTGGTCGTGCTACCATGGCTTACATGGAAAAATATCTCATGACATTAACGCTACGTACAGATGGGTCTTCTAAGTTTGCTCCATCAACTCGTTGGGGATGGTTTCCTTCCGCTTCAATAGGTTGGAATGTGTCGAAAGAAGATTTTATGAAAGATTCTGGAGTTGATATGAAATTCAGAATTAGTTATGGTAAAACAGGTAATCAGGATGGAATCGGCAATTACGCATATCAATCCCTGATGTCTGGAGGAAAGAATTATGGAGAAGTGAGTGGTATTGCAGTAACTTCTTTCGGGAACAATAAACTTACCTGGGAAACTGCCGATCAATATGATGTTGGTCTTGATATGGAATTTCTCAAAGGTCGGATCAATTTGATTGTTGATGCTTACCTGAAAAATACAAACAATCTTTTATATAGTATGCCTATACATGCAACTAGCGGAGTTACCAGTATCATGAGTAACATTGGTTCAATGCGTAACGTAGGTCTTGAATTTACGCTCAATACCGATTTCAGGATTGGCAGCATAAACTGGATATCACAATTTAATATTTCAACTAATAAAAATCAAATCACCTCATTACTGGGTGATGATAAACCTTTGTCAATCGGAGCAAATCGTGCTTTGCAAGTTGGCAAAGAACTCGGTGCATTCTATTTGTTTAAAATGGAAGGAATCTATCAATATGACGGAGAAGTACCTCAGGAATTTTACGACTTGGGAATCAGAGCTGGTGACGTAAAATGGTTGGATGCAGACAGTAACAATATCATCAACGACAACGACCGACAGGTGATGGATGCACCCACACCCGACTTCTTTGGTGGATGGAACAACTCCTTCAGGTATAAAGCTTTTCAGCTTGATGTTTTCTTTACTTATATGTATGGAAATATGGTCTACAACCAAAGAAAGGGTACTACCATCGGTCGGTTGGGGGGGCGATTTGCTATCCTTGAGGATTATGTCGACAAACGCTGGACCGGCCCGGGTAGCACTAATAAATATCCAAGGGCAATGAACAGTGATACCAACAACGACAGAAACTCTGACAGATGGCTCGAAGACGGTTCATTTGTAAGGTTGCGTAACCTGACTTGTAGTTATAACGTTCCAAACAAATACTTGTCAAAATTAAATCTCAAAGGTCTGCGATTGTATGTGCAGGGTGACAATCTTTTCTTGTTGAGCCGATACTCAGGTTACGATCCCGAAGTAAGCACAGAAACAGATCCTCGGCTTAGTGGAGTTGACTTGTTGAATGTACCACAACCACGCTCTATTAGTTTTGGAGCCAACATAAGCTTCTAAAATTTAAAAGTAAAAAGTTATGAAAAAAAATATAATAGGAATTCTATTAAGCACCTTGATGCTTACTTCTTGTGCTGATTCGTTGAATATATTTTCACATTCTGCTGTAGCTCCGGAATCTGTTACAGAAAAGGATCTTCCCGCATTGAGATGGGGTATGTATAATTCTGTACAAAATGATCCGGGAGAAAGAGCATTCATATTCTTCGATATACTGGGGGGTACACTTTCTACGAGTTCAGGAAACCCTAAGGATTTGATATATGGTACATTAAATCCTCTAAATGGATATATTTCAAGCAGTTGGAATGGATATTTTTCAGCACTGTATCAGGTAAACAACCTCATCTCAATTACCGAAAATATTACTTCAACCTTTCTACTAAGAAATACGGTGAAAGGAGAAGCACATTATTTCAGGGCATACATATATTTTTGTCTAGCAAGCCGATGGGGTGACGTGCCCATAATCCGCCAAAACACGCTGGAACTTGTTTCCCGTGACCCTATTAGTGATGTTTGGAATTTTATAGAAGAGGATTTGGATATGGCTATCTCTCTTTTAGGCACATCTTCAAGTTATTATTATGTTTCAAAAGATGCGGCAACGGCATTGAAAGCCAGAGTATTGCTGAGTGCAGGAAAGAAAATTGAAGCCGGACTGTTAGCCGAGAGTTTGATAACCTCAGGAAAATACCGGTTGGATTCCTATGAGAAAATTTTCAGAAAAGTACTGAATACTGAAATTATTTTTGCATTCGAAAATTTATCATCCGAATCCGGTAATAATCTGGGTGATTTGTTCTATACTTATGCACATCCAAACAAAGGTCAATATGCATATAGACCTCCTCAGGCTGTAATGGATATGTACGACCCAACAGATACCAGAAGAGACATCTCTGTTACAAATGTTTCAGGAAGTAACTGCATCAACAAATATCCGAGTGGACAGGCAGGAAGAGATCCTATTATCATATCACGTCTGGCAGAAATATATTTGATTAGTGCAGAAGCTCTAGGTCGGAACAATGGTGTCGGCAGACTGAATGAATTGAGACGTTTCCGTGGATTGACCGATATTTTTCCTGCTACAGACGATGCTTATATAGATGCAATTTTGTTGGAAAGGAAGAAAGAATTTATTGCTGAAAACTTTATGTATCACGATTATGTGAGAACCGGGAAAGCAGCAAGCGTTCTTGAGTTATTACCACATCAGCATGTGCTGCCTATTCCGGGAAGAGAGCTGCAATTAAATCCAAATCTGACTCCAAACCCGAATTATTAACATACGAATAAAATTATTGCATCATGAAAGAGATAAAATTATATTTTCTACTAGCCTTCGTTATAGGTTTATTTGCTTGCGAAGAACCGGAAACCCAGACAGTTTATGAAGCTATACCCAAAACAGAAACCGGTGCTAAGTTGGTTAACGGAACCGATTTGTTTGCCTACATATCTACAGACACCACCTATACTGTAACCAGTGGTGTTGTAGCTACCGAGATAAAGTATCTGTCGATGAAAGGCTTATCCATGAAGATTTTTATCTTCGAGGTTGACTTGACCAATCCTGCTATCAGCATTGAAGCTTCTTCTCCTAACAACCAAAATGTGTTTGCCATGCAACCCATGACGGTACAGGCTACATTCGCGGATCAACCAGGAAATTTGGTATATGGTGGAATTAACGGAGATTTTTATAACATGACAACCGGGCAGCCAAGAAGTATTTTTTACAAGAAAGGTGTTGCGGTTAAAACAGCTTTTCAGGATGATAGCCGCACCTTTTTTGCAATAACTAATGACAAAAAAGCAATGGTTGGCGATGGAACCACATATCCTGCTGTACAAGAAAATATTAAAGAGGCAGTTGGAGGATTATATTGGTTAGTTTCTGACAGTATTTTGATCAAACAAACGGACACATCCGTGGAACCCAGAACTTGTATAGGTGTATCTAAAGATCAGAAAAAAGTTTACATGATGGCTGTTGACGGTCGAAACTTCTGGTACTCCAACGGGATGAATTTTGAAGAACTCGCTAAATGTATGATGGCTCTTGGAGCTTACAACTCAGTCAACCTTGACGGTGGAGGTTCCACAACTTTCTTTATCAGGAATACGCCGGATTTTACTGACGACCGATTTGAAATAAGAAATTGGCCATCGGACAATGGAGGAGCAGAAAGAGCTGTAGCAAACGGTTTACTAATCATCTCGGGTAATTAAAAAAGGTTCTATATAAATCATATTTAGAATCCGTTTAATAAATATCAAGAATCTAATTAAAGTATATATTATGATTAAAATTCAGAAAAAAACAATATTTTTCCGACTATTACTAGGCTTACTCATTTTTGGAACTTTTTCATGTGTTGAAGAAGATCTGGGTAGTTTCAAGCCTAAAGATCCGAATATGGTTTTCGGTGAATCAGATACAATTTTTGTAGGCAAGGATGTTGCTAACTATAAAGTCATGCTTACCGCCAATCTTCCCTGGAGAGTAAAGTCGGATGCAGATTGGGTAACAGTAAATACCCAACGCGGAGAGGAATCTGACTCTGTTGCTTTTTCAGTCGCCAAAAATCCAACTACATCTGTAAGAACCGCACGATTAACGGCATGGATTACACAAGAATATGAAAACATCATCATTATTAAGCAGGAAGCAGGTGATCCGCTACCGGATGTTGCAACTATGCTGTATGTTAAGGTTGATGGGAGTACAATCAACGATGGTTTGACCTGGGAAACAGCAACGACCCTTGATAATGCGCTTGCTTTGGCCGAAACCAACGATCAAATTCATATTGCTGCGGGAACCTACACACCGACCGTGGTTGCAACAGGAGGCAGCGATTCAAATCCGGGCGATCTGACCTTTGAAATTAAAAAGAATATCTCCTTAATTGGAGGTTATCCTGCAGATGCTTCCAGCGGCGCACAAGTTGACCCTTCCGTTAACACAACAACGTTAAGTGGAAGTATGAATGGACAATTTGCATACCACGTAATCATGGTTACTGCTCCTGTTGAAGAAGGTCGTAAGATTGTTTTCGAAAACATCAATATCACAGGAGGTAAATCAGCAGCAAGTGGAACTGCTAATTTGAATATAAATGGCCTTAATTATCCGCGTTTAAATGGTGGAGCCGGTGTGATTGCAAGATCGGTTGTAGAATTCAAAAATTGTCGGATACATGAGAATAAGGCAGATTATCATACTCCTGGATTATATATATTCTCAACGGCTCATGTTACATTCATCAGTTGTTCTATTGATAAAAACACGGGTACCAGTGCAAGTGCAGCAAACGGAGGTGCAATCTGGAACGACGGATCTACCGTTTATCTGATAAATTCAGCTGTTTCTTTTAATGGAAACTCAGGTGTTGGAGGAGGTATTTATGCCTTCAATGCTTCTGTTCCTTCAAAAACGTATATGTTCAATACCACTATAGATAACAATTATGCTGCCCACAAAGCAGGTTATTATGGTCGCGAAAATTCAATTGGTTTGATGGTGAACGGTACTGTTTTCGGGAATAATTCTACACATGCAACTAACTCAGGAGCTGGTATTTGTTTGTATGCGAACACCACTACAGTCAGGTTCGACTTAATCAGTTCAACTGTTACCGGTAATGTTTCAAATGGTTCCGCTGATGCGAGTGGTGGCATCAGGGTGAATGATGCCAACTGTACGCTCAGTATTTATAACTCCATCATTTCAGGAAATCTGGGAGGTGGAAATGTAGGCGATATTTATGCGCCAGCTGCTGTAAATTACAATAAATCTTATACGATTATTTCCGGATTAGTATATGGCGGTTCAGGGAATGAGGTTAACGGCCAGACATTTAATCCTGCAACCATGTTGGCTCCTTTTGCTAACAATGGAGGTGTTGGTTATACATGTCTGCTTACCGGAAGTGGTAATCCTGCGGAAACATTTGGCATGACATCGGCACAATTGTCGATACTAGGCTTAAACTTCGATCCGGTTATTTCCGACGATATAACTACATTCGATCAGCTTGGGAAAACACGTGTTGGAAAAACGTCGATTGGAGCTTGTGCTAAATAATTAAATCATTTGTAGTGCGCCGGGATTTTGATTTTTCCGGCACACTACAAACAACTTTTTAAGCTTGTTATACATGAATTTTAGAAATAGTTGCTTTGTTTTTTTGATTTTGCTCCTGAGTTTTATAGCTTCAGGTAAAACTCCTAAGTATGTTTTTTATTTCATCGGAGATGGTATGGGATTTAATCATATTACAGCGACTTCATTTTATCAATCTGATGACATATCCGATTTGTCTGACAAACTCGTGTTTACGCATTTTCCTGTTACAGGAATAGTGAATACACGTTCTGCCACGCACTATATTACTGATTCGTCAGCCGGAGGAACTGCTTTGGCTAGCGGTCATAAAGCAAATAACAGGTCTGTAGGATTAAACGCGAAAAATGAACCTGTATTTTCAGTTGTACACAAAGCAAAGAAAAACAATTGGATGACAGGTATCGTAACTTCTACCAGCGTGGATGATGCTACTCCATCTTCTTTTTACGCTCATGCCGAAAACCGGAATATGTATTATGAGATAGGAAAGCAAGCAGCAAATTCTTCTATCAATTTTCTCGGTGGAGCAGGGTTTAAATCGTACACTAACCCGCAAAATCAGCATGATCCACATCTGTTAACGTATTTTGCTGCAGCTGGTTACGTTGTATATAAAGGTTTTAGTCAATATATCAACGAAATCAAATATGATCAACCTGTAGTTCTTATTTCTAAACGGGATTATCCGGGAACTGCGCTTCCTTATGCAATCGACAGAACTCCCGAAGACCTGACACTGGAACAACTGACTTCAACTGCTATTGATTACTTCAAAAACAATAAAGCCCGTCGTTTCATGCTGGTTGTTGAGGGTGGACGAATCGATCATGCTTCTCATCCAAACGATGGAGCTGCTGCTATTACCGAATTAATTGATATGGAAAAAAGCATTCGTTTGGCTTATGATTTCTATTTAAAGCATCCAAAAGAAACCTTGATACTGCTAACATCTGATCACGAGACCGGTGGACTTGCTCTTGGAATCGAAGGAACAGTGTTAAATCTGCAAGTTCTCTCAAATCAGAAAGCTTCACTGGGAAAACTATCAGGGTTAATTAATGAACTGCATGTAGAATATCCCGCAGGTGTTTCATGGAATCATGTAATTGAACTACTGAAAGAACAAATGGGTTTCTGGAATGAAATACCTATATCCAAAGGTGATGAGGTTAAACTGAAAACATCGTACGAAGATACTTTTGTAACCAAAACCAGTAAGAAGATTAAAACTTCCTATTCGGTCGACGAACCACTCGCAAAGCTTGCAGTCGAGATCATAAACAAACACGCTAATTTAGGTTGGACAACAAATAATCATTCGGGTGCCGCTGTCCCGGTTTTTGCCATAGGAGCTGGTGCTGATGAATTTACAGGAATGATGGAGAACACAGACATTCCGAAAAAATTAGAGAAGATTTGCAGATTGAAATAGCTCTTTTTAGTTGCTGATCGATTAATTACATTTAAATTCAACGAATTCAGATATGCAAAATTGTTTAAAATACAAATTTTTTAAGTAATGCTAATTGTGAATCATAAAAACATAGAACACAGAAATAGTAAGTATTTGGTGTTTCTGCTTTCAGTCTTACTAACGCTGAATTTATCGGCAAGTGATTATTATGTAAAGACCAATGGCATTCCAGAGGCTGATGGTTTAAGCTGGTCAGCCGCAACATCTTTCAATAATGCATTATCACTTATACAAAGCGGAGATGTGATACACCTCGCAGCAGGAACTTACACACCGGTTAACAATGTAACAGGAGGGAGTCTTGATGAGGACAAAACTTTTGAAATAAAACACAATGTCAGCATAATTGGCGGTTATCCTGTTGACCCAAAGCTGGGTGATGTTGCGGATAAAGATAACAAGACTATCCTAAGTGGAGTGATTGCTGGTACAAAAGTTTTTCACGTGATCACTATTTCTGCTCCTGTCGAAAAAGATAAAAAGGTGCAATTTAGTAATTTGACGGTCACCGGAGGAAATGCAGGAGCAAATGGTTCTGGAAGTGTTGTGATAAATGGGCTGAGTTATCCGCGGTTCAATGGAGGAGCCATGATAGTTGGCAAATCGACAGTCGTGTTGAATTGTTGTGATATCATTGAAAATCAATCTCTTTATCACACGCCTGGAGTTTATGTTTTTTTTGGAGCTAATGTGACTTTTCATCACTGTACAATAGCTAATAATACTGGCGTAGTTAATGGTGGCGGTTTATGGAACGATGCGTCAACAGTTTCGCTTTTCAACTGTAATATCTCTAACAATGAAACTGGTGGAGTAGGTGCCGGTATATATGCATTTAACTCTACTTATGCATCCAAAACTTACATGTACAACACGACCATCAACCATAATACTGCAGGACATAAAGCCGGATATTATGGACGGGAGAAATCTGTCGGTGTCATGATAAATTGTACAGTCTATGGTAATAAAACAACACGTGAAACAAATGGTGGGGGAGGAATCAGTTTGTATACCAATAACATGCAAAATAATCCAGCAAGACTGGATATTATCAGTTCGACTGTAACCCGCAATGCCGGTGTGCTTAATGATGGTGGGGGAATCAGACTTGACGATCGTTATTGCCGGTTGAATATATATAATTCTGTAATCTCTGGCAATGAGAATCAAGATATTGCATTGTTTAACCAAGCAAATTATTCTGTCTTTAACTCTGTCATAACAGATAAAGTTTATGATAAGGCAGGGAAGGAAATTTCGGGTGAAGTATTTGTTCCTGAAACAATGATAGAAACCCTGGCTGATAATGGTGGGTATAACAAAACCTGCCGTCTGTTGGGAACTAACAATCCTGCTTACCATCATGGCATGTCATCGGATGAATTAATCGGTGTTACAAATACCTTGTCGCCCCCCATACCCCAAACACCATTGGGAGAGAAATTGGTAAGTGGAACTGATTTGTTTGAATCAATATTGTCGGACATAACCTATGAGGTCACAGAGGGCGTGACCGCTACGGAAATAAGTTACGTTTCGACTTCTTCGCTGGCCATGAAACTTTTTGTTTTTGAAGTTGATCTTACAAATCCATATATCAGTATAGAAGCATCAACACCCAACAACAGCAATACATTCATGAGGCAAAAAATGACTGTACAGGCAACTTATGAAGATCAACAAGGACATAAAGTCTATGGTGGGGTAAATGGAGATTTTTTTGATCTGACGACAGGAGTACCAAGAAGCATCTTGTATAAATCTGGTGTGGGTATAAAAACTGTGTTTCAGGATGTGGACCGGACATTCTTTGCCATAACAAAAAATAAAGAGGCAATAGTAGGAGATCAATATACATACCCTGACTTAAAAGAGAATATTCAGGAAGCTGTTGGCGGGATGTATTGGCTTGTAAAAGACAGCGCTATTCATAAAGTTTACGTTATGTCATATGAGCCGAGAACCTGTGTTGGTATTTCGAAAGATAAAAAGAAAGTTTATTTCCTTGCAGTTGATGGACGTAATGATTCCTATTCCAATGGAATGACTTTCGAAGAGTTAAGCAAGTGCTTACTCGCATTGGGATCGTATAGTGGAATCAATTTGGACGGTGGAGGTTCAACTACTTTTTTCATCAGGAATACGCCGAATTTTACTTCCGGTCGATTTGAAATACGAAACAAGCCTTCGGATGCTGCCGGCGAAAGGGCTGTCGCAAACGGATTATTAATTATTTCATCCAAATAAAACTATTTTTATTAATAACATAAAAAATTACATCATGAAAAGATTAAATTTTACTCTTTTAGCTTTGTTGGTTGGGACTTTAGCTACCGTTTCAGTAGCACAAACCAACTATTATGCAAAACCGGTTGCTTCAGGTGAAGCTAACGGTTTATCATGGGAAAATGCTTTAACGCTTAATGCGGCTCTATCGGTATCTGTTTCAGGTGATATTATCCATCTGGCAGCGGGTAAATACACTCCATCTGTTTCAATTACAGGCGGAACAGATGATTTGGATATGACTTTTGAAATCAAGAATAACATCACCCTTGTTGGTGGTTATCCCACAAATCCAACTGTGAGTGATATCCCTTCGACTGAAAACGAAACGGTACTTGATGGTGAGATAGCAGAAGGTTACAATGCTTATCACGTTGTGGCTATTACTGCTCTTGCAGAAGAGGGTGAAAAAGTTGAGTTAAGAAACATTAGTATAACAGGAGGGAAACCCGCAACAACAGGAACAGCTCTGATAGTCAACGAACTAAGCTATGTGCGTACCAGTGGAGGTGCAATTATCATAGGGGGAGCAGCACTTAAGTTGGAAAATTGTAGGATATATGATAATACTGGTCATAATTGTCCGGGTTTATTCGCTTTTTCAAATTCAAAAGTAACCATCAACGATTGTGTATTTGAAAATAATATAGGAGGTGGAAACGGTGCTAGTATGTGGATTGATGCTTCTAATATTGATGTGTTTAATTCCAGCTTTATAGGAAATAAAAATACAGGTGTGGGAGCTATTCAAATCATTGCAAATGCAAAAGCCAATTTTTATAACTCAACCATTGCAAATAATGTATCAGGATATAATCACACTACGACTTCCAGAAATGGTTCCGGCATTTATATACGCAATGGTTCGCAGGTTCAGGTAGTAAACTGCACTATTTACGGAAATGAAAGCAACGGGAATGGAGCTGGTATCGCTTTACATACAACTACAGCCTTTACTGGTACCAGTGTCGATGTAGTAAGTACAACCATTGCAAACAATAAATCATTACTGCTGGATAATTCAACTGCTGGTATCTTCGCACTGACGACAGGATGTGCGGTTAATATTCACAATTCAATTGTATCCGGTAATACAGCAAAAGGAAGCACAAATTATGATGTTGCAGTTACAAGTGGCACTACATTATTATCAAAGAACTCAATCATTGCTGATAAAGTTTTTGATGGAGCAGGAAGTCTTATCGCTGATGTTGTTTTCGACCGCGCAACCATGCTTGATACCTTGGCCAATAATGGAGGTGATACTGAAACGGTACAATTGCTATTGGAGAATAGCGCCAATCCCGCAAGAACTTATGGTGTGACTACAGCTAGTCTGATTACACTTGGAAGTGCTTTATCACCTGCTATTCCTGAAAGTATTGTTGCTTTCGACCAACTAGGTAACAGCAGAACAGCTAACATCATGGGAGCATGGACAGCAAATGCTGCCCCTTTAAGTGTATCAGAAAACAATGCTTCAAAACCATTGGTATATGTAAGCGATAGTAAGCTTTGGGTGCAAAGCGAGAATGCTCGTCTAATAACGGTATTCAATATTGCCGGTCAGCGCATTGCAGCAGTTAAACCGGTAGGTAGTCTGACTTCCATCAGCAACCTGTCAAAAGGAAATATATTTATTGTAAATGTCGACGGAAAAAACTCCAAAGTAATATTTTGATAAAAAACCTATCAGTTCATTAACAAATACAATCATGAAAAAAATAAATTTATCAATAGCAGTTGTTCTCATAAGCATTTTATTGTCCAATATTTATGCGGTAGATTACTATGTAACAACCAGTGGACTCGTAAGCAATGATGGTTTATCGTGGGCAAACGCCATGACCTTAAACGCAGCACTCGCTGTGGCTCAGGATGATGATGTAATTCATATTGGTGCAGGCACATTTGTACCTGCCGATTATATTACAGGTGGTACGCTGGAAGAGGATAAAACATTTGAAATTAAATCTAATGTAGCACTGATTGGAGGATACCCTGCAAATCCTATTTCTGGAGACAATCCTTCGGATGATCATGTGACAATTTTTAACGGAAATGAAACTTATTATCATGTTGTAGCAGTTACGGCACCGGCGGCATCAGGTAAAAAAATCAGCATCGATAATGTGACGATTACGGGTGGAAATGCGGCTGCATCCGGAGCAGCTACTCTAACTATCAATGCTTTGAGTTTTGTTCGTATAAACGGTAGTGCTATGATTATCGGGGGAGCTGTGGTCGAAATTAATAATAGTAAAATAATCAACAATAAATCCAGGAGTCATACCCCGGGAGTATATGCTTTTTCAAATGCTGATGTAACCGTAAATAATTGTCTTGTCGAAAATAATGTTGGTCAGAGTACTGCCGGTAACGGTGCAAGTTTTTGGTTCGCATCATCAACGCTCCGTGTGAATAATTCCAGTATCATTGGAAACAAAAATTCGGGTGTAGGTGCTATTCAGATTATAACCAATTCCAAAGGGTATTTTTATAATACCACTATTTCACAAAATGTTGCCGGATTAGGTAGTGCAACGACTTCCCGAAATGGTTCGGGTATCTACGTGCGTGATGGTTCACAGGTTCAGGTTGTTAATTGTACCATTTATGGTAATGAAAGTAATGGTAACGGTGCCGGTATTGCTTTACATACATCAAATGTTACTACTTTGCCAAACACCCTTGAAGTAATCAGTTCAACTATTACAGGCAACAAATCTTTATTGTTGAATCCTTCAACAGCAGGTATTTTTGCGCTCACAGCAGGATGTACCATTAATATTCATAATTCGATTGTTTCAGGGAATACAGCGTTGGGTGCTAATAATCACGATGCGGCAGTTACTTCAACCAGTGTGTTGACGCCAAAAAAATCGACCATAGGAGTTAAAATGTACGATGGTGATGCTGTTGAAGTTGCTGACAAATCGTTTATCGCCGCAACCATGCTGGATGCGCTTGCCAATAATGGAGGAGCAACCCAAACATGTAAATTGTTACTTGATGAAGAAACAAATACGGCATTTACGATGGGTATGACTTCTGCGGCATTACAATCATTGGGTGGTATATTAACACCTGCCGTTCCAGATAACATTGTTATGTACGATCAGTTGGGTAATCAGCGTGCCGGTACGGTGATGGGTGCATGGATTGCTAACGGTCCTTTTTCGAATACAATACAGGTATCTGAAAAACAACAACCGGTAGCTTATGCAGATCAAAACGGCATCGTAGTACACACAAAAACAAGTGATCGGGTCGTTGTATTTAATATTACTGGTCAACGTGTGTTCGATACAACTGCAAAAGGTGATGTTACACGCATAGACAATCAGTTGCGAAAGGGCAATGTTTATATTGTCAATGTCAATGGTCAAAATTCGAAAGTATTGTTTTAGTGAGGTTTCTTTTGTGGCGGGTAGCTTGCGATTTTGAACTACCCTCCACATCAGAATTTATTGATTTGAAAATCAGTTGATATCATGAAGAAAATTATTTTATTCCTGTTTTTTGTCTCTTTTTTGTTGATGCAGGTGCAAGGTTATGAACACCTGATTATCTATGGTCAGAGTTTGTCTACCGGTCACCAATCGTGGCCTCCGTTATCAACCACAGCTGTTTCTGGTAATTACATGATCGGGACACAGGTATGGTCAAATTTCGGGAATGTCTTTATAAATCAGCTGAATCCGCTTGTTGCAAATGTAGCATCAACAACAGCTTCACTGGCAAAGAACCGGGCAAACATGATTTATGCAGAATCGCCCATTGTCGCGGCAGCCAACCACATCCAGATAAAAACAAACGGACAATATCAGCTTATTGCAACCTCTTGCGGAACTGGAGGAAAAACGATTGAAGAACTCTCAAAGGAACATTACAACCCCATTAGTTACAGCCATTTTAGTAATGCGATACATTATGCATCTTCCATAACAAGTGATATTAACTGTCCGGCTATTGTTTGGATGCAGGGAGAATATAATTACACAGTGCCAACAGGAAATAGTGGTCTGACTGCCGGTAGCAGACCTACCTCTGACAAAGCTACATATAAATCATTGATGTTGGTGTTGAAAGAAAATATGCAGTCAGATATCATGAATAAATATAATCAGACTGATGTACCTTTGTTTATTACCTATCAGGCAGGTGTGCAATATACTCGTGGCACTTATTTAACTATTGGTATGGCTCAGTTGGAAGCATCTAATGAAAATCAGGATGTTGTTTGCGCCGGGCCGGTTTACCCTGTGACCGACAGAGGAGGGCATCTTGACTCAAACGGTTATCGCTGGTTTGGTGAAATTTTAGGTAAAGTGTTCTATCGTACAAAAGTACTGGGTGAAGATTTTAAACCTCTGCAACCGATTGAGATTTCCAGAACAAGTAATCCTAAAGAAGTTAAAATCAGGTTTTTGGTGCCTAAACTACCTCTTGTAATTGACGAACAACTGGTGAATAAAGTTACAAGCGCCGGTTTTGAATTGTATCTCAACGGATCAAAAAAAATCATTACAGGTGTAAGAATTGAGGGTGATTGCGTTATTATAACCGCTTTAACTGATTTGACGGGAGATATTGAAATCATGTATGCCGGCACTAATAATGCAGGTCACGGGAATTTGCGCGACAGCGACGACTATCCGGCTTTCTATAATTACATTGATCTGGATAAAAAAAATCCGGATAATACTTATTTCTACCCGAGAGATGCTGCTGAAACAACACTTCGTCCGACTTATGAGCCAAGAGACGGGGATGGGATAATCTATGACAAGCCTTATCCGCTCTACAATTTCTGCGTAGCATTTTATTACAAACTCAATGCAAATGCACAGACTTTTATTGTTCCGGGTCTTGAAAACTATACTTCAATAACTTCCACTCAGGATGATCTGAAATTTCAAGCATATTACAAGGAAGGCATGCTATTTATCACTTCATCTGAGATCGGTCATAGCTGCGTAAAGATTTTTGACACAACCGGTAAAGCTGTACTTTTTATTGATGGTCAAAATTATGATGCCGGAGAAACTATATCGTACGATATGCCGGGTTTGGATCAAGGAATCTATTTAGTTAATATTCAATCAAATAATTATAATTACACGTCAAAAATTTCAGTGAAATGAAATTGAAAATTCAATTAATAACTGTACTTTTAGGCATTGTTTTATACCTGAATGCACAAACACAGCAAGATTCAGTTGTCATCAAGGGCATTAAGTGGGAAACAAAAGAAATTAAAAAAGGCATTGTACACAAGCATGCTCAGGTTCAGAATTTGTATAAGGGTATCCAAAACATCAACATCATTGAAGTTGATATGAAAATAGGTAAATACAAAGCCGAAATTATTGAAACAGTCCCCAATAGAATTACCAGTGAGACAGCTAAAGCAAATCATGCATTTGTTGCAATAAATGGATCTTATTTTAATGTTAAGAAAGGCAATTCAGTATGTTTTTTCAGGGTTGGAAAAGAACTTAAGGATACAACAACAGTATTTGAGTTTGCAGAAAGAATTACAGGTGCTATTTTTCTGAAGAACGGAAAAATTCAACTCAAAGCATGGGAAAAAGCAAATGAAAACAAAAAGTTCAATGACCCGAAACTGACTATTCTTGCAGCTGGTCCGCTTATGATACTTGATGGAAGAATGAGTGATTTCTCTATGTGTAAGAAAAAATTTATTGAAACAAAACATCCTCGTAGTGCAATAGCAATAACTAATGATATGAAACTGTTGATGATATCAGTCGATGGTCGTCATCCCAACAATGCGGATGGAGTTAATATGCAAGAACTTACACATCTTATAAAAATGGTAGGAGGGCATGACGCCATCAATCTTGATGGTGGCGGTTCAACAACACTTTGGTCGTATGATGCTACCGGAAACGGGGTGTTGAATAAACCAAGCGACAACAAAGTTTTTGATAATTGGGGAGAACGAAAGGTTGCAAATATCGTTATAGTTAAATAATCCAGAACAATTCAAAATACTAATATCAATGAAAAAAGTAAAACTGATAAGTCTATTAACTTGCTTTGCATTATTTCACCTTGTTGATGCCCAGAAAATATACAACCCGATGGGACAGGCAAGACATGTTATCTGGGGACACGGATATGGTTTGAACAGCTTTTCAAGGTTTCCTGCGGATGCGCAGCAAACCATCCCAACTGATGTATGGAATCAAACCTTGCGTTCAAGCGGCTTACATGTACGATTTGTTACGAACACGAGCAACATCACCGTTAATTATACACTGACATCACAATACAGCAGTAATAACTGGTTCAGTACGGTTGGAGCAAACGGAGTTGACCTTTATGCACGTAAGCCCGATGGTAAATGGCACTGGTGTCATCCGGGGACACGAACAATCGGCAGCCAGTTTATATACGGTAGTATCAACCCTGATGAGACATCTTATGCAACGAATGGGTATGAGTACATCTTGTATTTTCCACCTTTTGCATTAACATCTTCTCTGACAATTGCCGTCGATCAGGCTGCAAATTTCGAATTTCTTACGGTAAGTAACGAAAAGAAGCCCATTGTTGTTTATGGAACTTCTGTAGTTCACGGAGCGGTATGTTCCCGTCCCGGAAACACATGGACAAGCATCGTCGGACGAATCTTTCCAGATTATCCGATTGTTAATCTCGGATTTAGTGGTGTCGGGCGGATGGAGCCGGCGGTAATTGATGTTATAAACAGGATAGATGCCGCAATCTATATCCTGGACTGTCTCCCTAATTTCTCGAATACGACGATGCCGCCACTGATTGATGGCAGATATAAAAGTGCTGTTGATACCCTCACAAAATATCATCCGGATGCAGCCATCATCCTTACCGAACATTTTGGATATGCTGATATGGAGATGTGGAAAGCTAGAAAGGATTTGGTGCTTGTCGATAATATAGAACTGAAAAAGGTGTATGATTACTTTATTCAGAAAGGATATCAAAACCTGTATTATTTATCACGTGAAGAGTTGAATCTGGATATGTCGGCGGATATTGGCGATTATGTGCATCCAAATGACAAAGGCATGTATCGTTTTGCAGAAGTCTATTCCGCTAAAATCACGGAAATTCTGAATAAACAAGCATCTTCTGTTAAACAAATTGGAGCTGCATCTTTGCAGATTAAACCCAATCCAAACAATGGTAGTTTTACCGTCACTTTTCCGGAACAGTTGCAGCAACAGAGTGTCCTGAAGATTTTCAACATGAATGGTCAGACGATGTATAAAGAGCAAATAAATGTGTTTCCAGGCGTCCATGTTATCCGGAAATTAAATTTATGTTCCGGAAACTATATTCTGGCTCTAGAGAATAACAATCAAAAACTAACTGAGCAGTTTGTAATTAAATAAAAATCAAAAGAGTTGGTGGCTATTTTCCAAATTTCAAAACCGGTATTTCATTTGAGTTCAAATTGAGCTAAAATAGCCTCGTCGGTCGAACTTCCGCCGGCAAACAGTGTGTAAATACCTTTCGGAATGATCATTTGAGCGCTTTTATCATCCCATTTCTTAAAGTCGGAAACAGGAATTGATACTTTAACTTCGACCTTGTCGTCCGATTTTAAGTTTACTCGTTTAAAGTAGTGCAGTTCTTTCTGTGGCAATCCTTTTCCGTCAGGATATTTCACATAAATCTGCGCTACTTCAATACCTGCTGGTTTACTGTTGTTCTCTATACTAAACACACACTCAATTGTTTCGTTTTCCGAAAAGATTTGTTTGGGTTGTTTTACCCAATCATATGAAAAATTACTGAAACTTAATCCATATCCAAATGGGTAAAGGGGCTTGCCTTTGAAATAGCGATATGTTCGGTTTTCCATTCGGTAGTCCTCGAAATCAGGCAGATCACTATCATTCTCATAAAATGTAACCGGCAAACGTCCAGAAGGGTTGTAATTACCAAAAATGATATCAGCAATAGCTTTTCCTGCAAATTCGCCACCATACCATGCATTCAGTATAGCATGAGCACTTTCTTTATCAAACGAGACTGCACTACCTGTCATCAGAACAAATACAACGGGTTTGCCTGTACTTTTCAACACTTTAAGAAAATCACTTTGAATTTTTGGAATCAGAATGGTAGTGCGGTCGCCTTTATAAAAGCCTTCTACTGAAAGTTTGGGCATTTCTTCTCCTTCGATGAAGGGACTAAGACCACCTGCGAAAATTATTAAATCAGCATCCTCAAGATTATTTAAAGTAGTGGCAAACGATTTGGGCGTTGACCCATAATAACCAATCACAGTATCTGTATAAATCTCAACTTCAATACCAACTTCTTCTTTGATACCGTCCAGGAGTGTGATAATACGGGTTGGGAAACCGTTGTAATTCCCTAACTGCACCTCCGGTTTATGAGCGTTCGGACCCAGCACTGCGATTTTCTTCACCGTTTTCTTGTCAATCGGCAGTAGATTATTCTCGTTTCGCAACATGACAATAGATTGTCGTGCCATTCTTAATGCAAGATCCTTATGCTCTTGTTTTTCTAAATATGAAGAATCTATTTTAGAAAAAGGAACCCGTTGTTTGGGGTCAAACAGGCCTAATCGCATGCGAATAGAAAATAAGCGTTTAACTGAAATATCGATACTTTTTTCATTAATAATGCTATCCTTTACGGCCTGTAACAGTCCAAGATAGGCTATGTGCCCACAATCAAGGTCTGTTCCGTGGAAAACTGCATCAGCAGCTGCGTGAGGAGCATCGGGATGTGTTTTGTGATGACGGTAAAAATCATCGATAGCTCCACAGTCTGATGTAACATATCCGGTAAATTTCCACTCATTTCTCAAAATGTCAATCATTAATTTTTCATTAGCACAACAAGGCTGCCCCTCAAAGGCATTATAAGCACACATAAATCCTGCAACACCAACATCTGCAAGACTTTTGAATGCAGGCAAATAGGTATCCCACAAATCATAATTACTTGCTGTTGCATTGAAGGTATGACGATTATGTTCAGGACCGCTATGTACAGCAAAATGCTTAGCGCAAGCTGCTGCTTTCATGTAATGCGGATTATCGCCTTGCAAGCCTTGTACAAATCTTTCTGCTAATATAGCTGTCAGATAAGGATCTTCTCCGTAAGTTTCTTGTCCTCGTCCCCATCGGGGATCACGAAAAATATTAATATTAGGTGTCCAATATGTCAACCCGTGATAAATGCTGTAATTTCCTTTGGCAGAAGCCGTATTGTATATCGCCCTGCCTTCGGTTGCCGTAAAATCTGCCATTAGGTGCATGGCATACGCATCCCAACCTGCCGCCATTGCAATGGCTTGCGGAAAAACGGTTGTCTTGTATGATGTCCGCGCTATTCCATGCAAACATTCGTTCCACCAATTGTAAGGAGGGATGCCTAGTCGCTCAATTTCAGGTGTCTGATTTAGCATTTGGTTTATTTTCTCATCCAATGTCAACCTCGAAACAAGGTCATTAACTCGGACCTCAATATCCAAATCCGGATTTTGGAATGGATATTCGTAGGTAGTTTTACAGGCAACAAAAGTAAACAGGCAAACTGTGAAAAAGACTCTCTTCATATTTTTTTTTTTATTTTCATTGTAGTTTCTATCATTCCACTTTCTTTAAGCTCCTTATGAGAGAAATGCTGTATTCTGCTACATATGAATAAAATTCTATGCTGTTAAGCACATATCAGGCAATATTTTGCCGCAATTTTTATTTTCAAGAAAATTAATTCAAATTTATTGTTTTTTTTAATTATCAAAACAAATCTTTGTTTAAATTTGCTTAAAATTAAAAGAATGCCATGAAAAAACATTTACTACCTCGCTCTATTGTGTTGTTGCTCTGTTTCCGTTTAATTACTTACGGAAGCACAAGCTCTTCTCTGAAAACACAGTACAATAGTCCCGCAACCGTTTGGGAAAGAGAAGCTTTACCTATAGGCAACGGATTTATCGGCGCAATGCTTTTTGGAGACGTATATACAGATGTAATTCAGATTAACGTACATTCGTTATGGTCGGGAGGACCTGGGAAAAATCCTTCATACGACGGTGGACATTTGCAAACACCAGCCTTGGTTCATCAAAGTTTGCAAAACATAAGAAATACTTTGCAAGATAAAATGACTAATTTCTCTGCAAATCACACGGCATATATTGATCAAAGCGGAAAAGTTATTTCTAGCAATTACGAAACGGAAAATGTCGCTCTGCGCAGCGATATCAAGGTTTTAATGGGGTCAAAAGAAGATTTTGGATCTTATCAGTCATTATGCAATTTAAATATTGCCTATTCAGAGATGGTATCACCCGAGCTAGTTCATATGCCTACTAGGTTAAGCGGCATTGCGCTGGAAAACGCAAACACTTCAGATTTTGTCGCATACACTCATTATCGCAGAGAATTAGATATAGACAGTGCTGTTGCACAAGTAACTTACACACAAAACGATGTAAACTACAGACGTGAATACTTTATGAGTCATCCCGACAATTCACTTATTATAAGGTTTACAAGTGATACACCCGGTATGATTTCAAGAGTAATCTGGTTGACGACTCCTCAAATCAAATCGAATATCATTGCTTCAGCTGATGGTTCTATTACGTTAACCGGACAGCCTGCCGATCATGGAGTCAACGGACTGAACTTCGCTCAATACCTGAAAGTCAATGCGAAAAATGGCACAGTAGCCGTTTCAGGAACCAAACTTATCGTAACAGGAGCAGATGAGTTATTGATTGTATTGTCGGCTGCCACGAACTATCAACAATGCATGGACGACTCCTTCAATTATTTTACCATGATTGACCCTTTGGAGAAGGCAACAGACGCTGTTAATAAAACAATTCAAGAGAATTACGAAAACATTATAAAGAATCATATTTCTGATTATCAGTCTCTATTTAATCGTTTATCATTGAATCTGGAAGGGGCTGCCAATATTAATAATAAAACAACTGATCAGCTTTTATCCGGCTACAAAAATCTCACTAATACAACCGCAGAGGATCTCTATCTCGAACAATTGTATTATCAGTTCGGGCGCTATTTGCTGATTTCATCTTCCCGACCAAATGGTTTGCCTGCCAATTTACAAGGTATCTGGGCAGAAGGACTTACACCTCCCTGGGCTTCTGATTACCATACCAATATCAATTTGCAAATGAATTATTGGTTAGCAGGACCTGCTAATTTGAGCGATTGTCATTTGCCGGTTATCAATTATATAAATAGTCTGGTTCCACGCGGAAGAATATCCGCAAACCATTATTACTGCAAACCCGATGGTGGAAAAGTAAGAGGGTGGGTGATTCATCACGAAAATAACATCTGGGGAAATACTGCTCCGGGAAACTGGTATGAGGGTTTCCATTTTCCGGCGGCCGCCGCTTGGATGTGTCAGGATATTTGGGAGTATTATCAATTCAATCAGGATCAAAGCATACTAGAAGCAAACTTTCCAGTCATGCTTGAAGCCGCATTATTCTGGGTAGATAATCTTTGGCGCGATACCCGTGACGGAACCTTAGTCGCCAACCCTTCTTATTCTCCTGAACATGGGCCTTATTCACTGGGAACTTCGAGCGATCAGGCTATTATTACTGAACTTTTCGATATGACGATCAAAGCATATCATATTTTACATCATCAACAAGCAGATTCTCCTGAAATTGCTGAAATTGTTCGTGCAAAAAGTTACTTAGCCGGACCTCAAATAGGGTTGAACGAACAATTCATGGAATGGAAAGACGAAACAACGATGGATATTACAGGCGATAAAGGACACAGGCATGTGGCCCATTTGTTTTGGCTTCATCCCGGTTCGCAAATTATTCCGGGTCGTAGCGCACAGGAGAATTTGTATGCCGAAGCCATGAAAAAGACACTCAACACGCGCGGAGATGGTGGAACCGGCTGGAGCAAAGCCTGGAAAATTAATTTCTGGGCACGATTACGCGATGGCAATCACGCACATAAATTACTGGAAGAATTGCTCAAAGAATCAACACTCGACAATCTGTTTGATACACATCCTCCTTTTCAGATTGATGGAAATTTTGGTGCCACTGCAGGTATGACTGAAATGCTGGTACAAAGTCATGGTGAATACATAGAAATGCTGCCTGCCCTTCCCGATAAATGGAGCGCAGGAACTTTCACCGGAATCAAGGCCCGTGGGAACTTTTCACTGAACGCACAATGGGAAAATAAAGAACTGAAACAATTGGAAATCGCCTCTCTTTCAGGAAATGATTGTAATTTGAAATACTCGGGCATAAGCAGCTTTAATATCCGGATAAAAGATGGAGGAGACATATCCCCCGTAGTTTACTGTGGCAACAGCATTTCATTCCCGACAGAAATTGGTAAAACTTACATAATAAGCCCTTAATTCACACGATAGCCTCATTTTCTATACAATATGCCAAAAAGAATTATTCTCGCAATTATTATTGTGATATCGTTTAGAGTATTTGCAGATGAGATGCAAAAAGAGCATGTTCAACAAATATATCCTATTGCTGAAACTGATACGATTATTTTGATTGAATCAGGTGGAAGCTTTGAACAGCATGTGGTTTTTTGTGATAATGTCGATCCTGTACAACGTTACCTTCGAGTGGTAGGTGGAGTAAAGATGCCTGATCGCTTTGCTGAAAGAGGGGAATCTTTATTTCGTAAAGCTGAGTATCTAATAATCGACCATTTAGATTCGGTTCAAGTATTTAAAGATAAGTATTCTCTGTATTTTGATGGATATAACGATCAGTTTGAACGATATGCTTATATGAGAGTCTCTACTCCGGTGTTACAAGCCGGCAAACTTGCTATTGAAACGTCGATTCAAACTAAGAACTTCCAAACTACTAAAAATGGCCACTTTGGTATGGAATTGCAACTATATTTTCTAAAAGAGGGTCGCCATCCTCACGAAGTGTATGATGCTCCTGATTCAGTGATAAACTTTCCCTTTCCAGTTGGGGATAGTAAGTTCAAAACTATTCGCAAGAATATTGTTTTACCTCAAAACATTGCAACAATTTTATTGCGAGTTGGAGGTACAAACTATAGTGGCGAATGTTGGGTGGAAGCTCCAAAGCTAATTCGAAATAAGAAACAAATTGTGTCTATACCATTTATACAGAATGAAAAAGGAAGAGATAATGATAATTATTGGGTAGGTGTGAATTTAAGTTCTAGAAGTTATCCTCATTGGAAATTAGAGTTTAACGATTCAGTGTTATTTGATGATATTGTATTTGATCGAGCTTCTAACATTGCTGATTTTTATCTTAAAATGCCACAAGTTAGTGGACAAGGAAAATTGAAATTGACATTGTTGCAAAACAATAATAAAGCTTCTTTTCCATATATGCTGCACAGATTACAGCTAATTGAAGAATCTAAACGTGATTTCGAAATAGTTTTTGTACCTAAATATATTTCTTGTGGTGATACTGTTGGTGTGTTAGTTGAAATAAACAAACCTAATACATCTTTTGATGTATCATCAAGTGGTTCAATCAAGCTTATGCAGAAAGAATACACATTTGAAAAAACCGGTTTGCATGTAATAAACGCTATTGCAATATCTCCTGATGTTAATGTTCCTTTAGTTTTCTCTGCGGGTAAAGAAAGTAGAACTGTACATTTTAAGCAGATTATTATAAAAGAAAAAGATGATGTTCGCCTTTCTTCCGGAGATGAAATATATATTGATAAAAAACAAGATCAATATGATTACTTTTTTAAATGGTATTTTAAAAGCAGAGTTGGTAATTTCTATCAATTCCGACCTTCATATCAATGGAGTGGATTTAGAATAGTCGATGAAAAAATTATTGGTCATTACACAAATTTATTAAACCAACTACATGTACCTTATGCCTGGCAAGTTGAAGGCAGAACATTGGCAGGCAGTAGAATTAATCCATCATTAAAATTTCTTCAAACTCCTTTGTTTAGAGGTAAACAAGCTCATGAAAATGATGGAGCATACTATTATTGGCAACATTTTAAATATGAAGGTTTATATTCTGATATTGCTGCACGAACTCGTCCTTATGGTGGAATATTTGCTAAACATCGTCCTATATATACAGAAAATGGGGTGTTTATTCATTATGACCCGTATGCTGTGAAAGACATGGCTGATGGAGCAAACTATTTTGTTTCAAACCTTTCTTATTCAAGAGGAGAAAGCACTCGTCATACCGGTCCTTCAACAATGTTTCGCTATCTGTATCAAGCCGGTTATGATTGGTTGGGTGCTGAGCAAATGTATGGTCCCGAAAACAACATCATGTCGGCACTACGTGGAGCATCTCGAGCTTATTACAAGAAGAGTTTTGGATCACTTCATGCTGTACAATGGGGTTCATTTCCTTTTACTGATCCGAAACACTCAAAACGTTTTTTTATGTCGTTAGCGGTCGCTTAT
>JAUSNQ010000143.1 GCA_030655595.1 Paludibacter sp. | reverse complement strand
TTCATAATCCTATTTCGGATTTAGGGATCGTGTCCGTTCAAAGATGCTAAACAGAAAATTTTTGGACTTGGATATAATTTACTCGTTTTTGTTTATGATAAAATTGATGACCCAAAAACCAAAACGGCAACACTTAATTTTGTTAGTTGTTCTTTTATTTCAAATGAGCGAACTGGCGATTATACAACAACATACCGATTGCGTGAAATGGTTAAGGACAAAGCAAATGTTGAAGATATTGTCGCTTATCTGAATGACAAACATATTCCTGCTGATGAAATCACTTTAACTCAATTGGCAAAACAGATACTTAAAACTCCACCTGTTCAAGGTTATTTGACTATTTCAAACGCATTACAATGGCGATTACAATATCAGCGTATTGTTACCCTTGATAAAACAGTTCAAGGAATTAGTAAAGTTATTGATAAGGTTGCAAAATAATGAAAATATTTGAAGCAAATATTTCTTATCAAGTTTTAGTATTCTTAAACGAATTTCTAAAAAACATAACATCTTTTGAAATTGCAAATCAAAAAATGTTTGATGCCTTCGGCATAAAACATTTTTTTGATGATGATGATTTTCATACTCTTATTAAATCTCTCTCCTTATCAAATGTTAATTTGGTAGAAGAGCCTGACCGTGCAGAATATGGAGATTTTCAAACAAACAAAGATTTAGCAAATAAGGTCGCAAGGCATTTGTCAATAAGAAATATATCACCAGAAATTGTTATTGAGCCAACTTGCGGAAAAGGAAATTTCATTATTGCTTCATTATCAAATTTTAAAGCAATTAAGAAAATATTTGGAATCGAAATTTACAAGCCATACGTTTGGGAAACAAAATTTAGTATTCTCGATTTTTATCTTTCTAATCCGAATATTCAAAAACCAGAAATTACAATCACGCATTGTAGTATTTTCGATTTTGATTTTAAAAATATTTCTAAACAGTTTCCAGCCGAAAAATTATTAATAATTGGAAATCCGCCTTGGGTAACAAACTCCAAATTAGGTAGCCTTAATTCGTCCAATCTTCCTAAAAAATCAAATTTCAAGAATCAAAACGGCTTAGATGCAATGACGGGTAAAGGTAATTTTGACATTGCTGAATATATTACTTTAATGCTTTTAGATGCCTTTCAAACTCACAACGGTTATTTGGCACTATTGGTAAAAAACTCAGTAGTTAAAAATATCGTTTTTGACCAAAAGGATAAAAAATATAGAGTTGGCGAAATTGAAAAATATTGCATTGATAGTAAAAAGGAATTTAATGTTTCAGTAGAAGCATCTTTGTTGTATTGTAAACTCAATTCAACCCCAATTGTTGAATGTAAAGAATTTGATTTTTATAGTTTAATGAAAAGATTAAGTTTTGGGTGGCTTAATTCTAAATTCGTTTCAAATATTGCTGATTATAATGAAACAAAAAATGTTGATGGTATTTGCCCTTTTGAATGGCGACAAGGAATTAAACACGATTGTTCGGCTGTCATGGAATTAGAAAAGACAAATGGACATTACTTGAATAAATTGAAAGAAAATGTGGTAATTGAAGATGAATTAGCTTTTGGATTGCTAAAAAGTTCCGACTTAAAAAACACT
>JAUSNQ010000067.1 GCA_030655595.1 Paludibacter sp. | reverse complement strand
AAAGACAGCTTGTTTTTAGTTGCGGAGGTCCGACTCGAACGAACGACCTTTGGGTTATGAGCCCAACGAGCTACCACTGCTCCACTCCGCGATATTTTGGACTGCAAAGGTAATGCAATTTTTTGAACCTCCAAATCTTTTTTGTGATTTTTTGAGCCGGAGATTCAATTTGCAGTACCGACAAGAGGTCGGCTGAGTAGGCTATTCACTATGAGTTATGACTTATTACTTGATAATAAGTGATTGTATCAAAAAAAAATATTATATTTGCGGCTCGTTAAAAAAATAATTATTGTTTTATTAAATAAAAAATTTCCATGCAAAACAAAGGTATTGTAAGAGTTTTAGCAATTTTGCTTGCCTTAGTAAGTTTGTTTTACCTTTCATTTTCAGTAGTAACTGGTACATATAATCAAAAAGCCAAAGAGTTTGCTGCAGGTGATAAAATGAAGGAGTATCAATATCTTGATTCTCTTTCAGGTGAAAAAGTTTACTTTGGTTACACGCTGAAAGAATGTCGCGAAAAAGAAATTAATTTAGGATTAGACCTGAAAGGGGGTATGAATGTGACATTGGAAGTTTCAGTGGCTGATATTCTAAAGGCTTTGTCCGGCTACAACAACAGTCCCGAATTTGTCCAGGCAATGCAAACTGCATCTGAACGTCAGAAAACAAATAGTCAGATTGATTATTTAAATCTTTTTGTCAAGGCATTTGAGGAAATTAATCCGCAAGGCCAGTTGGCTTCCATATTCAGTACCATGGAGCTGAAAGATCAAATTTCGCTCAGATCAACGAATAGTGAGGTAGTTTCTGTTTTGCAAAAAGAAATTGATGGAGCAATCAGCAATTCATTCAATGTGCTTCGTTCACGTATCGACCGATTTGGGGTTGTTCAGCCGAATATCCAAAGAGATAATAACAATGTTGGGCGAATTTTAATCGAATTGCCTGGTGTAAAAGAGCCGGAACGTGTTCGTAAACTTTTGCAGGGATCCGCCAATCTTGAGTTTTGGGAAACTTTTGAGTTGACCGAGATTATAAGTAATATTATGGAAGCTGATCGGGTCTTGGCTACTCTTAAAGCTCCGGTTGACACAATGAAAACCGAACAGTCGGCTGAAGTTAAAGAAAAGGAACAAGTTATTCAGGATGCTCCGCTTACCAAACAGGATAGTTTGATAGCTGCGTTGAAAGACGAGGAAGTAGCTGTTGACTCCTTGAAATTACAGGAGCAATTAAGAAAAGACCATCCATTATTATCTGTACTACAAGTTCCCGGCATCGAAACAGGTCAGTTTAGCAGAGGTCCCGTAGTTGGTTATGCTCATTACAAAGATACAGCACGTATCAATGGCTATTTTGCTCAAAGAGCTGTCAAAGAACTTCTTCCTGCTAATCTGGGTTTGCGTTGGACAGTAAAAGCGATCAACGAAAGAGGTGATATCTATCAATTGATTGCCATCAAGACTAATCGTGATAACCGTGCTCCTCTTGGGGGTGAGTCTATTACTGATGCAAGAGCTGACTTTAGTCAAACTTCAGCGTATGCCAATGTATCAATGAGTATGAATAGTGAAGGAGCTAAAATCTGGGCTCGTATGACCAAGGAGAATATTGGCAAATCAATTGCTATTGCTTTGGATGGCTATATCTATTCAATTCCAACTGTGAATACCGAAATTTCAGGAGGTCAATCACAAATCACCGGTAATTTCACTGTAGAGGAAGCCAAGGATTTAGCCAACACTTTAAAGTCAGGTAAGATGCCTGCTCCTGCTCGCATTGTACAGGAAGATGTTGTGGGTCCTTCGTTGGGACAGGAAGCCATCAACCGGGGTTTGATTTCATTTATCATTGCCTTTGTTTTGGTATTGCTTTACATGATATTCTATTATGGTTTGATTCCCGGTTTGATTGCCGATATGGCGCTCTTTATTAATGTGTTCTTCCTGTTCGGAATTTTGGCCTCTTTCTCAGCAGTTTTAACCTTACCGGGTATTGCCGGTATCGTGCTGACCTTGGGTATGGCAGTCGATGCGAATGTGCTGATTTATGAGCGTATAAGAGAAGAAATGCGTGCTGGCAAAGCCATGAAACGAGCCATTGATGATGGATTTAAAGGAGCTATTTCTGCCATTGTCGATGCGAACGTAACAACCTTGATTACAGGTATTGTGTTGTCAATATTCGGAACCGGACCCATCAAAGGTTTTGCAAATACCTTGATTATTGGTATCATTACTTCTTTTATTTCAGCAGTTTTTCTTACAAGGTTGATGCTTGATACTTATGCCAACAGCAAAAAAGCAAAAGAACTTCCTTTTACTACCAAAACAACCCAAGGTTGGTTCCAGAACACAAAACTAAACTTCATTGGAGGAAGAAGAGTAGCTTATTATATTTCAGCGGCTTTGATTTTAATCAGTGTTATTTCTTTTGCTACAAGAGGATTCAGTTTAGGAATTGATTTTAGTGGTGGTAGAAATTATGTGATACGTTTTGAAGAGCCCGTGAAAACACAGGATGTGCGCGATATGTTAGCCGATGCCTTTGATGGAACTCCTGTTCAGGTAATTACTATTGGTTCGGAGAATCAGGTGCGTGTCTCAACTAAATTTAAAATTGATGATAATTCTGAGACCATTGACGATGAAATGGAAGCTCGCTTGTATGAGGGTTTAAAACCATTGTTGGATGATACTTCTTTGTCTGAATTCGTAGAGCAATATATCATGAGCTCACAAAAAGTAGGGCCGACAATTGCCGATGATATAAAACGATCTGCTATATGGGCGGTGCTTTTTGCTATTGTTGCCATCGGATTGTATATCCTGGTGCGTTTCCGTACCATCGGTTATTCTTTGGGTGCGATTGTCGGTTTGGTTCATGACACCATCATTACTTTAGGAGCATTCTCTTTGCTTTATAGCATCATGCCGTTCTCCATGGAGATTGATCAGGCATTTATTGCGGCTATCCTTACTGTAGTAGGTTATTCTGTCAACGATACCGTGATTATTTTCGACCGTATCCGGGAATTCATCGGCTTGTATCCCAAACGAGATAGAAAATCAGTGATCAATGATGCAATCAATGCGATGTTAAGTCGTACCTTCAGTACTTCTGTTAGTACCATCATGGTATTGTTTATCATATTTATGTTTGGTGGAGAAACAATACGTGGTTTTATCTTTGCCATGTTGTTTGGTATTGTTCTCGGAACTTATTCTTCTATATTTATTGCTGCTCCTGTGACTTATGAGCTGTATAAGAAAAAATTGAAAAATGAAGAAGTTAAAAAATAAAGATTGAAGATTTCGATTGATTTTTATAAAAGCAAAAGGACTGGTTTTTTAATTAAAACCGGTCCTTTTTGTTGAATTAGGTGATTGATTTTACGAATTGCTTTGTTCGCTTTTCAGAAAATCCAGAATAAATTTGGTCAGAATATCAATGGCAATATGATTATTTCCACCTTGAGGAACAATGATATTCGCAAAACGCTTCGTGGGTTCAATAAATTGCAAATGCATCGGTTTAACGGTTTGCTCATACCTTTCCATCACTTTGTTGACCGATCGACCGCGTTCCACAATGTCACGGTTAATCACCCGAATTAATCTGTCATCGGCATCTGCATCCACAAAGACTTTTAAATCAAGGAGGTTTCTAAGCTTGGCATTGGTCAGGATCAATATTCCTTCAACAATAACAACTTTGCAGGGTTTGACAGGAATAGTTTCTTTGGCTCGTGTACAAGTAAGATAAGAATATATGGGTTGTTCGATGCTGTGTCCCATTTTTAATTCTGATAAATGTTTGACAAGCAAATCCCATTCTATAGAGTCGGGATGGTCGAAGTTTATTTCCAACCTTTCCTCTAATGGCTTGTCGCTGCTGTCCCGGTAATATGAGTCTTGCGGTAAGATAACGACTTCATTATTAGGGAGTTTTTCGATAATTTTCTTGACAACTGTTGTTTTTCCGGAACCTGTTCCGCCTGCAATTCCAATGATGAGCATAAATATTGTATTTTTTGCGTGCTAATATACAGTTTTTTCTGATTAATTTTTACCTTTTGCGTACTTTGATAAAACTTTTTTATTTACTTTTACCGCCGAAACCCGAATTGAAAACTTTATTTTTGTTTACAAATGACCGAACAAGGAAAACACCTCACCATCCGTGAATGGTCGGAGGAGGACCGACCACGAGAAAAGCTGCTTAAAAACGGTTCAGTTGTCTTGTCTGATGCCGAATTGCTTGCGATACTAATTGCATCAGGTAGTAAAAACGAGTCAGCAGTGGAGCTCGCACGCAGGATTATGGTAGCATGTCATAATAATATCAACGAACTCGCACAATTATCTGTTTCAGATTTGTGTAGAAAGTTCAAAGGAATTGGTGAAGCAAAAGCTGTTACAATCATTGCTGCTTTGGAATTAGGAAAAAGGCGTAAGACCAATGATGTAGTCGGTCGTAAAAAAATCAATTCCAGTTCAGAACTCTTTCATTTGTTTGAAACATATCTGATTGATTTAGAATATGAAGAATTTTGGATTGCATTGCTTGACGGAGGAAATAAAGTTATTGAAACCAAAAAATTAACACAGGGTGGGAGTCGAAATACGGTAGTTGATGTACCGATGATTCTAAAGCTGGCACTCGAGAAGAAAGCTGCTTGCATTGCTGTTGCTCACAACCATCCGTCAGGACAGAAACATCCAAGCAGAGAAGATGATAAAGTGACGCAACATATCAAAACTGGTTGCGAAGCCATTGGGATACGCTTGTTGGATCACATCATCATCGCACGAGGAAGTTTTTATAGTTTTTGTGATGAAGGAAAATTGTAGTATGTAAATAATGTATTGGCTATGAATTTATTAGAAGTAAAAAATGTTGTAAAACAATTCTCCGGTCACTTGGCACTCGCAAGAGTGAGTTTGGAGATACCCGAGAATTCGGTTTATGGTTTGCTTGGGCCTAACGGTGCCGGAAAGACAACCCTAATTCGTATCATCAATTGTATTACCGCTCCTGATAGTGGAGAGGTGCTGCTAAACGGAAAGAAACTTACTTTCGAAGATGTGCGACATATTGGTTATCTTCCCGAAGAAAGAGGATTGTATAAGAAAATGAAAGTTGGAGAGCAGGCCTTGTATCTTGCTCAGTTAAAGGGAATGACCAAGCAAGATGCCCAGAAAGCCCTCAAATTCTGGTTTGAAAAATTTGAAATCCAATCCTGGTGGAATAAAAAAGTTGAGGAACTTTCTAAAGGAATGGCACAAAAAGTTCAGTTTATTACTACAATCCTGCATCAACCCAAATTATTAATATTCGACGAACCTTTTAGCGGATTTGATCCTGTCAATACTGAATTACTGAAAAAGGAAATTATCAATTTGCAGGAAAACGGTGCAACCATCATTTTTTCTACACACAATATGTCATCCGTTGAAGAGCTGTGCAGTCATATTTCATTAATTGATCATTCCAGAATTGTTTTGCAAGGCAATGTGGCTGAAATAAGAGCTTCTCATGCAACGGGCACATATCGGGTAATAACTAAAAATAATTTGTTTTCAAATGGGTTTGAGATTTTGGAGCAAAAAGAAAATCATCATTCGTTTGAATATGTACTTCGAGCAACTAACAATGATTTAAACAATAGTTTGTTAACCAAGATCATGGAGCAATCAGAATTGGTTGCATTTGAAGAGATTCTACCATCTATGAACGATGTTTTTATTCAGACTGTAACATCAAAACCCTTAAGCCATGAGTAAAATAGCCCTGATTATCAAAAGAGAATATACCACAAGGGTGATGAAACCCTCCTTTATTATTCTGACTTTTCTTACCCCTGTATTGATTGCCGGTATGATTATGGTCCCACTTCTATTGTCTCAAATTAAAGACGATGCCGTGAAGAAAATTGTTGTAATTGACCAAACAGGTCTATACGCCTCTGTCTTTGTGGATAATGAGAATTATGTGTTTGAGTCGGTAATTCAACCTTTGGATGAATTTAGAAATACTACTCCCGGTTCAAGTTATAGCGCAATATTGTTTATCTCAGAAGATTTGACTGTTAATCCTAAAGCTGCTACATTGTTTTCTGAAGATCAGGTTGGTTTGGACCTCAAATCTTATGTTTCAGGCTTACTCAAAACTTTTGTTGAAGACAAAAAGTTGGCTGATTTGAATATCCCTAATTTCAAGGAGTTGGTAGAGCAAACCAAGGTCAATATTGATGTAAAAACTGTCAAGTGGGGTAAAGACGGGGAAGAAAAAATGGGTTCTGCGGAGTTAGCAGTCATTATCGGGATGATTTCAGCATTTATAATTTATATTTTTATAGTAGTTTATGGTGCTCAAGTCATGTCAGGTGTGGTACAAGAAAAAACAAGTCGCATTGTGGAAGTGATTATTTCGTCGGTAAAACCATTTCAGTTGATGATGGGGAAAATTGTCGGAATTGCAATGGTAGGTCTCACCCAGTTTGCACTTTGGGTTATCTTGTCAATAACTTTAGTCGCTGTGTTGTCAAGCATTTTTGGTACGACACTCGATGTAGAATCATACCAGCAAGCACAAACCATGGGCATCGCGACTGCACAATTGCCTTTTGATGATCAGGACGGTGTTGTGTCAGAATTGTTACTTGCTTTGAATCATTTTGACTTTGTTAAAACCGGAATCCTCTTCGTTTTGTATTTTCTGGGAGGTTATCTCCTTTATGCTTCTTTATTTGCTGCTATAGGCTCTGCTGTTGATAACGAAACAGATACACAGCAATTCTCGTTGCCTTTGACATTGCCCATCATCTTTGCCATCTATGCTGCGCTTTACAGTGCCGAAAACCCAGATGGGCCACTAGCCTTTTGGTGCTCGATGATACCTTTTACATCACCCATCGTGATGATGGTTCGATTGCCTTTTGGCGTACCTTTTTGGCAAATATCTCTTTCTCTTGCAATACTAGTCCTTTCTTTTATCGGGAGTACCTGGGTTGCAGGAAAAATTTATCGGACAGGTATTTTGATGTATGGGAAGAAAATTACCTGGAGGGAAATGATGAAATGGGTTTTCTACCGGGGATAAACAATAGATGTTATCTACATTAATATAAATAAATTCTAATCATTTAACTTGTGGAAAACTTTTCACACACAAAAAGAATCAGAATTATTTCTCCCTCGGGAGTTATCGAACCTGCTTTGATAGATGGTGCTGCGAATGTTTTTAGAAGCTGGGGATTTGATGTCTCTGAAGGTAAATTTGCCCGTGAGGTGTATGGACGATTTGCCGGTACTGAAGCTCAAAGAATTCAGGATTTACTGGAGGCAATCAATGACAAGGATTTAATGGCCATACTGTGTAGTCGCGGTGGGTATGGATTAGCTCAAATCGTAGATAAAATAGATTTCTCTGGAATTGAAGAATATCCCAAATGGATTATTGGCTTTAGTGACGTTACGATTTTACATGCTGTGCTGTCCAACAGGAATATACCTTCAATACATGGCATCATGGCTAAACACCTGACTGAATTACCCGATGATACTATTTCCCGAAAGAATTTGAGAGAAATACTATTAGGTAATAATCCTATTTACAGCATACCTTCAGATTCTTTAAACAGACTTGGGCATGCAAATGGTAAATTAATTGGAGGAAATCTTTCGGTTCTAAGTGGTTTGCGAGGAAGCAAATACGATTTGGATTATCATGATGCCATTCTTTTTATTGAAGATATTGGGGAACAGCCCTATCACATCGACCGCATGATGCAAAATTTCAGACTCAGCGGGATCTTCTCCCAATTGTCAGGATTAATTGTTGGCTCTTTTACAAATTGTACTGAGGATCCTTTGATGCATAAAAACATCAAAGAAATTATCTTGAGTGCAACACATGCACATGATTTTCCGGTTTGTTTTGGTTTTCCTTCCGGACATGAAGAAATAAACTATCCTTTGATACTTGGAAAAAGAGTTTCTTTGGCTGTATCAGCAGATACCACAATACTTGATTTCAATTGAAAATTTCATGTAAGACCGCAGTGGCATTTAACCCGTGAAAATCGGGCATGTGTAGTTTGTAATAATCGATGAGATAGTTTAACAACTCATTCCTTTTGGTGCGGATAAATCAATGGCATGCATGTTATCAAAATTGATATGTAGTATTGATGCGAAAATATGCGTCATCTCAGGATTTACAAAATGGTTATGTATGGGTCTGCTGCTTAGAAAAACACCATTAAGCAAGTCAAAGTAACTGCCTTTTAATTCATCGCCGTTGGGTTCAAAGCCAAGATACTTGCTTAGTTTGATCATAAACACCAAATGAAAGTTGGCAATGCCATCCTCGCTTAAATCCAATAGTTGAATCGCCTGTTGAAGGAAATCAAAAGTACTTTCATCGGCTTCAGGCTGCCTGAGTGTTTTGTATAATAATTCAGCCAGAAAAAGTGTTATTGCATTTTTAACAGGATTATGGTTGAGTCCGGTCAGACTTTGTTCAATCCGGATATCTTGTAGTTGTTGGACTTCTTTTCCGGGATGATACGTTGTGTTTATCTCAACAATAGAAAGCGGTAGAAAAAAGGCTGATTTGACTGCCGATTTTCTCCTCGAAATCCCATGAATGATAAATGAAACTCTTCCAAATTCACGCGTATATACAGTTGCAATTGAAGACTTGTCGCTATATTTGACAGTCCGTAAGACGATACCGGATGTTTTTGTTATCATGTTTGCATATAATGGTGTTGCAAAAGTACAACAATACACGGAATTAATTTATGTAATTCAAATGTGAATAGCTGTATCATATACAGTTATATGAAAAACAGTCACTTAGGCATTATTTTAAAAAAAGTTCTAAAAGGTTTTGTGGATTGGAAAAACTGCCGTATATTTGCACCCGCAATTGAGAGGTCAATTGTCTGTATAAAAAAGGCCAAGGCCCATTCGTCTATCGGTTAGGACGCCAGATTTTCATTCTGGAAAGAGGGGTTCGATTCCCCTATGGGCTACAATCATTAAGTATTTTATAAAGTAAATTTGAGATGGCAAATCATCAATCATCAATTAAAAGAATTCGTCAGACAGAAAAGCGTAAGTTGCATAATCGTTATTATGCAAAAACTGCCCGTAATGCTGTTCGTAAATTACGTGCTACAACTGAAAAATTAGTTGCTGCAGAAATGTTACCTAAGGTGAGTGCAATGCTCGATAAATTGGCAAAGCGCAACATCATTCACAAGAACAAAGCATCTAATCTGAAATCAAAGTTGGCAGTTTATATCAATAAACTGGATTAACTATCTTTCATACATCATTTTGAAAGCCTGCTATATATATAGTGGGCTTTTTTGACGTTCTAAAAAGTGATGTTACTTGCCCCGAATGGAGGAGCATGTGCATAACCCCATTCGGGGTTTAAACTCAATTGTGAATGTTTTGTTAAAAACACACCCTTGTCTTTTACGATAAAAGACAAGGGTGCTTATTAAAACCTATAAAGGTTATTTTGAATTTGTTAGTCTGTTAGAAACCGACCACAGCTTCCAGTACAATTCCGATGAATTTCCCGCCATTTCTAATGTCTGTGGCAGCAAAACCGTCATAGTTTTGAGTCACATATTCCAACTTGGTCATCAGATTCTTAGTTACATACCAACCTGCACTGACGGCAATCCTGTCAATTGTTATGTCGTCGGTGTATCCACTTGGTCGTGCTGAAGCAACATTGTAACGAGCACCAATCCAGAAATTTTCGTTATTGCCAAATCGGTAAAGCAAATCAGTTGCAATTTGATTGGCATTTCGTTCACCTGTGATTTCAGTTCTTCCCCTACCGCTTGAAGTTTCAAGGGTGGTAAATGACTCTAATCCTCCGTATTTTAGAAACAAATTCCCCATCATGGAAGTTACTTTATCGCCAAAGCCGGGATTATATCGTCCAGAGGTGAAGGTTCCGGTAGTAACGGCATTGTCCATTACGCCATAGTAGTGTGAACCTGCCCGGTCGCCACCATATAAAGTGTTGCCAATAGAACCTGCTGTATGATAAACAGAACCGGTTAGTCGTGCTCTTAACATATCAGTTAATTGTTTGTCGTATCCCACTTTTGCAATGAATGAAGGATTTTGTTTGCCATTTGATGCATCCGGTATTGGATCATAAGCCAATATGTTACCTTTGATTTGTCCGTTTGTAACCGACAATGCAGCTAAGAAACCGTCATAGGTAACATCAACTTCAGCGCCTATCTCTGTTGCAAAAGCATCCAGGATGTAGTTTTCGATGAAAGGATTATACATCGCATTGCCATTGTCCGATCTGCGGAAATGAGCATCGCCATAATTTACTTCCATATGACCCACTTTAATGGTTGTGTATTTCATAATTTCATCCAGAAAATCCATTTTCAAAAATGGAAGTTTGTCAAAACGGATATATCCGCCTTTTACCCATGTTTCATTATGATGACGTGAAGACAGATACAAAGCCATATTCATGTAAACCCCTTCGGCCAAATGAATGTCAAAATTAAGATTCGCAACAGCAGTGTTGAATCCTGGTCCGATTTTCACAAGGTTTGCTGCTGGATTTGCAGTGACGTCAGCCGTATTGCTATGGCTAAGTGCTTGAAATGACTGGGTGAAATTTCCACCGATTTTCAGTTTTACTTTTTCAAAAGTTTCGTTTTCCGCTTTAGGACTTTCAAACTCGTTCAAACCTGTTTGACTGTAAGAGCGTACTTGTGCAAAGCTTATACCGCCAAATAATAGCATGGCGACGAATGCGAAAATTGTTTTTCTCATAAATTTGTGTGTTTGTGTTTAATTGTCAATTAATTTGATGCTTGTGGTTGTTCTTGTAAAGTAATATCGAAGTCTAATTTAATTCCATCACCTACTTTGATTGCGCCCAATAAAGCTGTAGGAGGTTTCATTTGAAAATCAGTCATCTTGAGAGATACATTGCCATTGAAAATGTAAGTTCCTGATTTGGTGTTTTTACCGGTGGCTTTGATAGCAACTTTTCTGGTTGCACCTGCCATGGTCAAATTTCCGTTGAATACCACATCTACTTTATCACCATTGATTTGAAGATTAGAAACATCTGTTAAGCGAAAAGCAATGTTAGGATTCTTGCCTGAATTAAATGCTTCGTAAGTTTTTGAATCCATCAATTTTTCACCGCTTTTAATTGATGTAACAGGTATTTCTAATGAAAACGATTTGACCTGATCGTTTCCTGTTAATACCAATTCACCTTTAACCTGCTCTGATTTACTTTTCCAGTCGTGCAAGTTTGAAGTGCCGTTGATTGTAATTGAAGATGATTTTGGTATTATTTTTAATACCTGTGCTGTTAAAACACCTGTTGAAAGCAGCATAATGCTTATAAGCAGACCGATTTTTAATTGGATTGTTTTCATTTTGTTGTGTGCTTTGATTGTTTCTTTTTGTTTAATTATAAATGCTATAGGAAATATAGGATATGATAAGAAATAAATCCTATAGAATAGATAGCAATACGATTTTAAAAATATATTTAATTTAAATTACGGGATTCTAATTCTTCCAAACAAGGCCTTTCGTTTTTGGAAACATCTTCCAATGATTTGCTTTTCAATATGTTGATAAACCCAAGTTTCATTTCCGACCAGTACATATTGGCTGGACAGCAACATTCAAATTCGCAAAACAAAGGATTGTCGAGACACTCGACCACAGTAATCGGCTCAAAGGCAGTGTAAATATCATACATGCTGATTAAATTGGCCGGACGTGTCAATTTGTAACCACTTCCCTTACCCCTGTAAGTAGTAATCAGACCTTTCGATTTTAAAGAAGAAATAATGGCATCCAGGTACTTATTTGATAATTTTTGTTTCTCAGCAATATCTTTCTGCAATAGTCCTCTTGGTTCTTCGCAACACGCAATCGAAATCATAGCCCTTAAGCCATATCGTATTTTTGTGTTAACTTTCATATTTATTCATTGAATTTCGCATCAAAATTAGATAAAATATTTCATCCTACAATTATTGTAGGGTTTATGATGTGAATTTATAATGATTTTAAATAAATTTTCAATATTAAGTACATAAAAAATCATGAATTAATATATGATTAATGGGCTTCCAGCCAATTTGAACCGGATCCGCAATCAGCAACCAGTTGAACTTGTAATTGAACTGCATTTTCCATTTCTTCAATTACGATATTGGTGACAGTCTTCAACTCATTTTTTGGAACTGAGAAGTTTAGTTCGTCGTGTACCTGCATAATCATTTGAGTTTTCAGGTTTTCACGGATGAGCCTGTCGTGGATTTTAATCATGGCGATTTTGATGATATCTGCAGCTGATCCCTGAATAGGTGCATTGATAGCATTCCGTTCTGCATACCCTCTTACGATGCTGTTCTGGGAGTTGATATCGCTCAGAAATCTTTTTCTTCCAAATAATGTTTCTACATATCCATCTGCTTTAGCTTGTTGAATAGCATTCTCCATGTAGATTTTGACTGCCGGGTACGTCAGAAAATAACCGTCGATGAGCTCTTTGGCTTCTCCGCGAGAAATGTTCAGTCTGTCGCCCAGACCAAAGGTCGAGATGCCGTATATAATTCCAAAATTTGCGGTTTTGGCTTTTCTGCGCATGTCGGTATCTACTTCTTCCATTGGGACTTTAAATATCTTGGCTGCAGTGGCAGTATGGATGTCATGTCTGCTTTTGAATGCATCAATCATATTTTTGTCACCACTCAAATGTGCCATAATTCTCAATTCGATTTGCGAATAGTCGGCACTTAAAAATACGGCATCATCGTCTGGTATGAATGCTTTTCTAATTTCCTTGCCTTGCGAATCTCTGATGGGAATGTTTTGTAGGTTTGGATTTGTTGAGCTTAAACGACCGGTAGAAGTAACCGTTTGATTAAAAGATGTGTGAACTTTACCGGTTCTGGGGTTGATGAGTTGTGGTAAAGCATCGATATAGGTGCTGAGAAGCTTTTTTAGTCCCCTGTAATCTAAAATCTTACTGATAATCGGATGTTTGGATTTGATTTTCTCTAAGATATCTTCAGAAGTTGAGTATTGACCCGTTTTTGTCTTTTTAGCTTTGGGATCCAACTTTAAAAAATCAAATAGTACCTCACCGACCTGTGCCGGAGAAGAAACATTGAATTCATATCCTGCGAGTGTATGAATTTCTTTTTCAAGTTTCAGCATTTCTTCCGTCAGGATCAGTGAACTCTGTTTCAACGCATCAGCGTCTATTCTTACACCATTGAATTCCATCGTGGCGAGTACCCGCATCAATGGCATTTCAATTTCATATAAAAGATTCTCCAGTTTGTTGTTTTTGATTTCTTGCTCTAAGATTTCTTTCAATTGAAATGTAATATCAGCATCTTCTGCGGCATAATCTTTCAACAATTCAATATCTACATCGCGCAAATTGAGTTGGTTTTTTCCTTTTCCTCCCACCAATTCATCATAATGGATGGTTCTGTATCTCAGATAAATCTCAGCTAAATAATCCATGCCATGACGCAACTCAGGTTGAAGTAAATAATGCGCAATCATGGTATCGAAGATTTTACCTTTTAATTCAATGCCGTACATGGCTAACATCAAAAGGTCAAATTTTACGTTTTGCCCGATTTTTACGATATGCTCAGTTTGAAAAAACGCCTTAAATTCGTGTAATACTTCAGTACACTCGGTTTTATTTTCAGGTAGGGTTACATAAAATGCTTTTCCTTTTTCATAGCAAAATGACAAGCCGACCATTTCAGCACTAAAAACATCCACTCCGGTTGTCTCAGTATCAAAACAAACTGTTTTTTGCAGGAATAATTGCGATATCAGGTTGGCACGCTTGACTTTCGTGTCAATCAGGGTGTAATCATGTGTTGTATTCTGAATAGATTTCAATCCGTTTTCAGAAGGCTGAACAGGAGTCTGTTCGCTTGTTTCATTTTGTTTGATGGATTGCGTTGTTGTGCTTTTTTGCACGGTTGCTTTTTCTGCCTGATCTTCGTCTCCGAACAACGACATTTGTCCGTGTTTGCTTTTTGCCGGAGTAAACTGTACCCTTGTAATAGGTTGGTCGGGGGGTAGTGAAGTAAACACATTTCCAAATTTATTGGCAGACATGGTTCTGAATTCCAATTCATCGAAAAGCGATTTTAAAGCAGACTCATTCACGGGTTCCACGAGATAGGCATTTTCATCAAACTCAATGGGTACATCAACTTTGATGGTCGCTAAGAATTTGGAGAAAGTAATTTGATCTTTATTTTCTTCAACTTTGGTTCTTAAAGCCCCTTTTAACTCTTCGGTACGGGTAAGCAAAACATCAATACTACCAAATTCTTTCAGTAATTTGACAGCTGTCTTTTCCCCAACACCCGGACAACCGGGAATATTGTCGGAGCTATCACCCATCAATCCGAGCAAATCAACGACTTGTTCGTGACTATCCAAATCATACTTGGTTTTAATTTCAGCAGGTCCCATCACTTCATATCCTCCGTTATGTCGTGGCCTGTACATATAGATATGTTCCGAAACCAATTGTCCGTAATCTTTATCAGGAGTTAACATGAATACCTCAAAATTGGCTATTTCCGCTTGTTTGGCTATGGTTCCAATTACATCATCAGCCTCAAAACCAAGGACTTCGAGTTGGGGGATGTTGTAAGCCTGAATGATTTTCTTAATATAGGGAATTGAAAGTTTGATATCTTCAGGAGTTGATTCTCTTTGGGCTTTATATGCTTCAAAAGCATCATGTCTGAAAGTTGGACCGGGTGGGTCGAATGCTACAGCAATGTGTGATGGTTGTTCCCTTTTCAGAACATCCTCCAGCATATTCACAAAACCAAAGATGGCAGATGTGTTTAGTCCTTTTGAATTTATTCTGGGAGCCCGGATAAATGCATAATAGGAACGGTATATAATTGCATATGCATCTATTAAAAAGAGTTTTTTCATGTGGATAAAAAATAAAAAGATATAT
>JAUSNQ010000141.1 GCA_030655595.1 Paludibacter sp. | reverse complement strand
TACTTCCATTCCTGATGTCGCAATCTATGTTGCGGATAATGGTTCTACGGATGATTCAATTCAATTATTGAAGACAGAATTCAATTCCGTAATGATATTGCGATTTGATCAAAATTATGGTTTTGCCGGAGGGTATAACAGAGCATTGGCACAAATCACAGCCGATTATTATCTTTTATTGAACTCAGATGTTGAAGTCACCAAAGATTGGTTAGCTCCGATGCTGGCATTCATGGAGCAAAATAAGGAAGTAGCCGCTTGTCAACCGAAAATTCTCGCGTACCATCAGCGCACACTTTTTGAACATGCCGGGGCTTCGGGCGGTTTTATCGATTTTCTGGGATACCCGTTTTGTCGCGGCCGAATTCTAGCGACAGTGGAGCAAGACAGCGGTCAATATGATGCAATTACCGATATTTTTTGGGCAACAGGTGCAAGTTTGTTAATTAGATCCACTTTATTTCATCAATGCGGAGGATTTGATGATGAATTCTTCGCTCACATGGAAGAGATTGACCTTTGTTGGCGACTCAAGAGCAGGGGATATCGCATCGTTTGTGTTCCTCAAAGTGTTGTTTATCATGTCGGTGGAGGCACCTTGCATGTCGAACATCCACGTAAAACCTATCTGAATTTCAGAAACAACTTATTTCTACTTTACAAAAATCTACCTCAAAAACAGTTAAATTCAATATTATTCATTCGTTACTTCCTGGATTACATCGCAGCTTTTCAGTTATTCATCACCGGAAAGCCAAAAAATGCATTGTCAGTATTTAAAGCACGTAGCGATTTTCGCAAAATGCTTCCGAAATTCAAAACTAAAAGGAAAGAAAATCTGGAAAAAACCACCCAAACGCATATACCTCAAATAGTTCGTAAAAGTATTATTCTCAATTATTATTTACTCGGAAAGAAGAAATTCTCGGAATTATTTTAACCATATAAGTCACTTCTTTTTTCGCTTAGGCTTTTCCTCCACCGATTTTTCATACATCCTCGATGTCAGGTTGTTTTCCAGACAATATTCGGTAATTACATCCAAAAATAACTTGCCGAATTTTTCCACTTTGGTCTTGCCAAAACCGTGTATTTGCAATAATTCCTTCTCAGATAAGGGAAGATAATCTGCAATTTCCTGAATGGTTTTGCTGCTTGCAACTAAATAGATGGGTGTGTCTTCGGGTTCGCAAATTTTGTTGCGCAACTCAATCAATTTGAAATACAGGTGTGGGTGGTTTACTTTGAAATTTTTGCCGCTACTTACTTTCGAATAGGCGTTAATGGTAAACTCGGGCATCACAAACTTATTTTTCAGTGTGAAATATGTTTCTACAGCAAAAGGGTGTTGCAGGTTTTTTAGCAAGTGATTTCTCTGGCTGATTGATCCAAATAACGTTTTAATTCCATCATTGAATGATTGTGCATTTTCCCGGCTATCGGTCGTTGCAGGTGATTGCTTCAGCGTTTCAATCAAGGTTTTAATTTTTTCGGCAAAAAACAGGATTGCAGCATCCAATCTTGATGAAAGGAAATCTTCGTCAACATACTCGTCAACAAAAATCTTTTCAATCTGATTTCTGAATTTCAAACCAACTTCTTCGATAGAGATCAATTGATTCGATATGTTTTTCAAGTAGGGAAGCGTATCGTTATTGAATGATTCTGAAACATCTTCGATGGATTTTGTGAATCTTCTAAACTGACCCTCGAGCGAACTGAAATCAAAAATTTGTTTCAACACATAGGATCTGAATATATACCTGGATTTATCCAGTTCGTTCTCTAATACCTCAATGGCTGGTTTTTGTTTCTCATGCTCAACAATTTGCGGGTCATTTTCAATGCTATATGGATTTATTTTGCTCCACAAAACCATACCTTCCAGATTGCTGCAGCGACTTAATGCTACATAAACCTGTCCTGCTGCAAATGCCTCTCCGGCATCTATGACGGCTTTATCAAAAGTAAGTCCCTGACTTTTATGAATGGTAATCGCCCAGGCCAGTCGCAGCGGATATTGAATGAATTTGCCAATCACATCTTCATCAATCTTCTTGGTGGAAGGGTTGGCGGTGTATCGAATATTTTCCCATTCCATTGGGCTGACTTCTATGCAATTATCATCATCAGGACATTTTATTTTAATGCAGTTCTCTTCGAAAGATTCTATGATGCCAATTTTACCATTGTAAAAGCGACGGGGAGTTTCAGTGTCGTTTTTAATCAACATGACTTTCGCTCCGATTTTCAAGACTAGATTTTTATCCGTAGGATAACTTTTTTCATTGAATTCTCCTTGAACTTTAGCGATGAAACTGTGTTCTTTCGTGTTTAATTTGCTTATTTCTTCAGCATTAATCCTGTCGGCTTTGTAGTTGTGTGTCGTGAGTGTAATGTAGGCATCATCGGCCTTAGGGATAAACAAAGGATTGTATTTGCTTTGTAGTGTTTGTAAGCTGTCGGTTGTTAAACAGTTATTTCTGACTTGATTCAAAATCCGGATAAAATTTTCATCAGACTGCCTGAAAATTTTATCCAATTCTATATAGGCCGGCGGTTGCTGTTGGGTAGCATGACTGTGAAAAAAATATGGAGAAGCATAGTATTGCGAAAGAAATTTCCATTCCTCATCAGAAACAACCGGTGATAGTTGAAACATATCTCCGATGAAAATGACCTGCACACCACCGAAAGGATCTTGATGTCTGAATCTCACTTGGCGAAGGATGGTGTCGACAGCATCTAAAGTATCAGCTCTAACCATACTGATTTCATCGATCACAAGCAGTTCCAGTTCCTGCAGTATTTTTCGTTTAAACGAACGCATTTTAATTTTTTCAATCAAATCTTTTTTGCCTTCAGCGGTTGGAATAAACGGGCTAAAAGGCAATTGAAAGAACGAATGCATGGTCACCCCACCGGCATTAATCGCTGCCACTCCGGTAGGAGCAACGATGGCCATTTGCTTTTGAGTTTGCTTTTTAAGATTGTGTAGGAAAGTCGTTTTACCTGTTCCTGCTTTTCCTGTTAGAAATATATTTCGGTTTGTTTGTAAGGCAAAGGACTTGGCGAGGTCGTAAAAGACGGTAGAATCTTGTTTCATAGTGTTTAGTGCTTAGTAGTAATCAAATAGTTAAAATGGTTTTGTTAGGTGATGCAAATATCAGTAAAATCATTCACAATAGCAATTCAAATAAATATAAAAAATCAAAAAAACAGGCATAAAGAAGTGAACCCCTGAAATTATAAAAACTCCAGGGGTTCAAATCAATTTAAAATATTCGTTATCACGCAAGCATACTCAACAAAATACCAGCTGCAACCGCAGATCCAATTACACCTGAAACATTAGGTGCCATGGCATGCATGAGCAAGTGATTGTTTTTATCGGAGTGTAAGCCCACTTCTTGTACTACACGAGCAGAGTCGGGTACTGCTGAAACCCCCGCAGCTCCGATCAGCGGATTAATTTTATTATCTCCTTTCAGGAAGAGGTTCATGATGCGCGCAAATATCAATCCTGCAGAGGTTGCAATCACAAATGATACAGCGCCAAGCACGAATATTTTCATGGAGTCGGCAGTTAAGAACCGATCCGCTTGTGTTGATGCCCCAACCGTTAATCCCAACAAGATGGTGATGGCATTGATCAAAGCAAATCTTGCCGTTTCCGCTAACCGTTCAGTAACACCCGATTCTTTCAGTAAGTTTCCGAAAAATAACATGCCTAAAAGAGGCAATGCGCTGGGAGAAATGAATGTTGTTAACAGCATACCGATAATTGGAAATGCAATTTTCTCCGTTTTAGAAACAGCACGAGGGGGTTTCATGCGGATAATTCTTTCCTTTTTAGGAATCAACAATTTCATGATAGGCGGTTGAATCAATGGAACCAGCGCCATATAAGAATAGGCTGCAACAGCAATTGCACCAATCAATTCAGGAGCCAATTTAGATGAAAGAAAAATGGCCGTCGGACCGTCTGCTCCACCAATAATAGCAATAGCACCGGATTGTGCAGGAGTAAATCCCATGGCATATGCTCCGATGAAAGTCAAGAAGATACCCATTTGTGCAGCTGCACCCAACAACATCAATTTTGGATTGGAAATAAGTGACGAGAAATCTGTCATAGCACCAATTCCCAAAAAAATCAAAGGAGGATACCAGCCTTGAATAACTCCACCATAAAGAATGTTCAAAACAGAACCTTCTTCGTAGATGCCGATGTTATAGCCGGGAGTAAAAGGGATGTTTCCGAAAATAATCCCAAAACCAATCGGAACTAAAAGTAAGGGTTCCCAATGTTTAATGATGCCCATCAAGATGAATGCGATGCCGACAATAATCATCACAAGGTATTTGAACTGAAAATTTGCAAATCCTGTGTTTACCCAGAATCCAGCTAAACTGTCCCAGATTGAGCTAACCTCAGTTGTACCCTGTCCAAATAAATTGAAGGGGATAAACAAAGTGAACAAGATTAATAAAATGCTTAGATTTTTTATATTTTTACTCATAAGTCTATTCGATTTCAAATAAAACCTCATCCTGTAAAACTGCTTTGCCCACAGGTGCACATACTTTGATTATTTTTCCGCTTTTTTCAGCCAGAATATTGTTTTCCATCTTCATGGATTCCATCACCATCAAGGTATCACCATCTTTAAATTCGTCACCGGCAGCCACATTTACTTTGAGTATGTTTCCGGGAAGTGGGGATTTGATTGTTCTGGAGCTTGGACGTTTGCTTTCTGAAATCGGTTTCAGGTTTTCCTTAGCCCTATCATCTCCTTGTTTGGTTTGTACTTCTTTACGAACCAATACAACGGGAGTTTTGGTCGTTTTAATTTCCTGATGCATCTGAACCGTATAAGGAGTACCATTCACTTCTATGTTAGCAAGCTCACCTTCAACACTTTTTACTCTGACCGCAAAGTCACTTCCGTTTATTGTAAAACTGAATTTTTTCATTTTTATCGAATTAAATTTGTCATACCATATATTTTTGAACTCCATGGAGAATAACGCCTTTCGATGCGTTTGATCGTAATAACGTTACTTTCATCATCGTGTACCTCACTTATAAAAAGATGCAACGCCATCGAAATAGCTGCAATTTCTTCACCGGTAAGATCTTTCTCGTGTTCTTCTATGACCGCTTGTTGAGCGGACTTTTTCTTTCTCAGTTTGATGGATTGTTTGCTTATTTTTCCGGTAATTAAAAATGCAATAACCAATAAGGTCAGGGCAGCAAAAACCACCAGGATGCCAAAAGCAGATTCTAATAAAATATCATCAAACTGATTGATAGCCAATATATTCATGCTGTATAATTATTTATAGTGGAATATTGCAGTGTTTTTTCAATGGATTGGTCACCTTTTTGGTCTGCAAAGTCTGAAATGCCCGGATGATTCTGAAGCGTGTATTTCTGGGTTCAATCACATCATCGATATAACCATAAGAAGCTGCCTGGTATGGATTGGCGAACTTCTCGTTGTAATCTGCCACCTTTTCAGCCATGTATTGGGCTTTAGCTTCAGGGTCATTCATAGAACTAATCGTACGTCCCTCAATGACCTCAATAGCACCTGAAGCGCCCATTACAGCAATTTCTGCAGTAGGCCATGCATAATTGAAATCGCCTCTCAATTGTTTGCAACTCATAACATCATGGGCTCCACCATAAGATTTTCTCAGCGTTACAGTAACTTTTGGAACGGTAGCTTCACCATAGGCAAACAATAATTTTGCTCCATGGATGATGATTCCTGCATATTCCTGTCCAGAACCCGGTAAAAATCCCGGAACATCTACTAAAGTCAAAATAGGAATATTGAATGCATCGCATAAACGAACAAAGCGAGCTGCTTTGCGAGATGCATCGCAATCGAGTACGCCTGCTAAAAAGTTGGGTTGATTTGCCACGATACCCGTTGATGCACCATTGAATCTTGCAAATCCAACAATGATATTGCGTGCATAATTGCGGTGAACTTCTAAAAACTCACCATTGTCGGTAATGGTATGAATAATATTCTTCATATCATAGGGTAAGTTCGGATTGTCAGGTACAATTTCGTTCAAAGCATCTTCTAAACGATCGATTGGATCGTTCGTATCGAAGATTGGGGCTTCTTCTAGATTGTTTTGCGGTAAATACGATAAAAGTTTTCGGATCAACAACAACCCTTCTTCTTCATTTTCTACTTTGAAGTGCGAAACGCCGGATTTGCCAGCATGCACATCGGCACCACCTAAATCTTCGGTTGAAATATCTTCTCCTGTAACAGATTTAACGACCTTCGGACCGGTAACGAACATGTAAGAATTCTCTTCAGTCATCATCACAAAATCAGTGAGGGCAGGGGAGTAAACCGCTCCACCGGCACAAGGGCCAAAAATCGCTGAAATTTGTGGGATAACACCGGAAGCCAGGATGTTGCGTTCGAATATTTCTGCATAAGCGGCCAAAGAGGTAACGCCTTCCTGGATGCGTGCACCACCCGAGTCATTGATTCCGATTACAGGACATCCCATTTTCATCGCCATATCCATGACTTTACATATTTTCAAGGACATGGTTTCAGAGAGTGATCCTCCGAAAACAGTGAAATCCTGTGCGAAAACATATACTGTGCGGCCGTCGATGGTACCATGACCGGTAACCACGCCGTCACCCAGATATTTTTCTTTTTCTAATCCGAAATTATAACAACGGTGTGTTACAAACATGTCCAATTCCTCAAAACTACCTTCATCCAACAACATGTCAATCCGTTCGCGTGCAGTAAATTTACCTTTTGCATGCTGTGAGGCAATGCGTTTTTCGCCACCACCTAATTTCGCTTGCACACGTAAATCGATGAGGTTTTTTACTTTTTGTTTACTTTCCATAATTTTTGTATATGATCTTTTTATAACCTGCAACTACTTAACAACATGGTTTTTCGCACAATTCCGTCAACACCCCAAAAGTGGATTTGGGATGCAAAAATGCAATTTTCAATCCTTCTGCACCATTTCTCGGAGATTTATCGATGAGCATTACTCCTTTTTCAGCCATAAAGTCTAAACTTTCCTGTAATCCTTCAGCTGCAAATGCCAAGTGATGTACTCCTTCACCCTTTTTCTCAATAAATTTTCCAACAGGACCTTCTGGATCAGTAGATTCTAACAATTCAATTTTTGTTTGTCCAACCTTGAAAAATGCCGTTTTTACCTTTTGCTCAGCGACCTCTTCAATGGCATAACATTTTAATCCCAAAATTTCTTCATAGAATGGAATGGCTAGATCCAAACTTTTTACAGCAATGCCTACATGCTCTATGTGTGTAAGTTTCATACGAAAAGATATTTAAATGATTTGTAATTTGTAACTGATTGTTATATCGGTGTTTATCTTGAAAAAGAGAAAGTGATTAAAGAAAAATTTCCTTATTTTCAATTTTCCTGCAAAATTACTGAAATATTATGTGAAAACAAAGGATTATTATAATTTAATTTGTATTATTTTGAAGTGTTTGATTTATGAGAATTTTTGTTGAAAATTGTATTCGTTTTTTGTATTATTTTGTTTTGATTTAAATATTTATTTTAATAACGAATCACGACAAATGTGTTATATTTGCACAGTTTTAATCGGTTTGAGTATCTACAAATGAGGTTATTGGCTATATTGTTGTTGTTTTTTTGCATTTTTATAATCAAGGCTCAAACAAGCTATACGCTTAGTGGGACTATTACTGACCTTGAAAGTGGTGAAACTTTATCAGGGGCTAACTTGACTATTCGCGAAATACAAGGGAAAGGTGTCTCTTGTAATGATTACGGTTATTATTCCATGTCACTTCCAAAAGGTACCTACCTGATTAAAGTTAGTTATCTGGGTTATGAATTGTTGGAGCATATTGTTACAATCAATAGAAATACATCGCATAATTTTAAATTAATTCCTCAGGCACAAACGCTAAGTGAATTCCGAGTTTCAGCTTTTCGGAAGAATAACAATATTATGCAAGAAAAATCGGGTTTCGAGAATTTGAAAATCAGGCAAATCAAAAATATTCCCGTAATGTTCGGTGAACAGGATATTTTGAAAACCATTTCGTTAACTCCCGGTGTAAAATCAATTGGAGAAGGGGATGGTAATTTGTATATTCGCGGTGGAAAAAACTCACACAACATGATTCTCTTGGATGAAGCAACGGTGTATAATGCTAATCACTTGCTTGGATTTTTTTCTACGTTTAATAGTGATGCGATTAAGGATCTTACACTCTACAAAGGAACCGCTCCGGCAGACTATGGGGGAAGACTTGCATCGGTAATGGATATCAAAATGAATGAAGGAAACAATAAAGAATTCCGTGTTGGAGGTGGCATTGGGTTGATTTCATCAAGATTAGCAGTCGAAGGACCGATAGTTCAAAATCGTGGTTCATTCCTGATTTCCGGTCGCAGAACTTATGCGGATTTGTTTCTTAAATTGTTTGCCGACGAGCAAGTAAGTAATAATCAACTCTATTTTCACGATTTGAATCTGAAAATGAATTACAGCATTGATGATAATAACAGGATTTTTGTATCAGGATATTTGGGACGTGACGTTTTAGGTGTTACCAATCATTTTGCAATTAATTGGGGAAATAAAACTTCTACCATACGTTGGGCTCGCATATGGAACGGAAAGCTTTTCAGTAATACTTCAGTCATTTACAGTGATTATGATTATAAAGTTGATTTTTTTATTGCTCCAACTAAGTTTGGCATCACTTCAGGAATCAATAGTATGAATCTGAAACATGAATTTCAGTATTATCTGAATAACAAGCATACTTATACTTTTGGTTATAATGGTATCTGGCATAATGTCCTACCCGGTCAATTAAATGCCGATGAGGATGCACATTTTCATCCGCTCAAGCTAGAGAAAAGATTTGGATTAGAACAAGCACTGTATTGGAGTAATGAATATAAACCTGCTTCAAAATGGAATATTAATTATGGTATTCGGTTGAGTATGTTTCAGTTGTTGGGACCGGGTGAGTTTTATACTTATGCAAATGGACAGGTCGTTGACACGACAAGTTTTGCTTCTGGCAAAACAGTTAAATCTTATTTTTTTGCGGAACCTCGTATAAATGCTGTTTACGTGATTAATCAAGAACAATCAGTCAAGTTTTCATACACCCGAAACACACAAAATATCCATACCATTTCAAATTCAACAGGATCGGTACCTACGGATATTTGGCTGATGTCGGGAAATAATATTGCTCCTGAAATAAGTGATCAGTTATCAACGGGATATTACCATAATTTTAAAGATGATATCTATCAGTTCTCAACTGAACTCTATTACAAATGGTTGCAAAATCAAATAGATTTAAAGAATGGAGCAGATATCAGGGCAAATCAACATGTCGAGGGAGAGTTGCTTTTTGGTAAAGGACGGGCGTATGGTTTTGAAATGATGATGAGAAAGAAGTACGGAGATTTAAATGGTTGGGTAAGCTATACGCTATCCCGAACAGAATTGAGTATTCCCGGTATCAATGCTGGTAATTGGTATCCGGCGCGTCAGGATGCTACACACGATTTGTCAATTGTTGCAATATACAACCTATCCAAATCCTTTTCTTTATCGGGTGTTTGGGTGTATCAGACCGGTAATGCCGTTACTTTTCCAAGTGGAAAATATGAATTAGATGGAGAAATCAAATTTTATTATACGAACAGAAACAGTCATCGCATGCCGGACTATCATCGGCTGGATTTAGGAACAACCTGGAATTTCAAACAAAGAAAGAATTACAGAAGTAGTTTGAATTTTTCAATCTATAATGTTTATGCACGAAAAAATGCATTTTCAATTGATTTTGAGCAAGATCCAAATAATCCGGATCAAACAAGGTCAGTGATGACCTATTTATTTACAATTATGCCGTCGATGACATATAATTTTAAGTTTTAATGATGATCTATCTTCTCACATATAGAATTAAAATGTTCAACGGTAATTTATTGTTGCTTGTTGGTCTGCTCTTTTTTGTCAGTTCTTGTACTGAGGTTGTTTTTGTTGAATTAGATGGAAGTGATGCTGAAATAGTGGTTCAAGCAAGTGTTCCCGAATCGGGTTTTGCCGAAGTAAAAATAAGTAAATCAGTTCATTTCAATACGTCTAACGAATTTCCTGCAGTAACAGGTGCGGTGGTGATATTTCAAAATGATTCAGGTTTAATTGAAACACTGACTGAATATAAGCCGGGTTATTATCGTTCATCAGTTATCAAAGGGGTTCCGGAGACAACATATCGACTGACCATTGAAACTGCAGGTAAAGTGTTTCAATCGGAAGATAGGATGCCCAAGCCTGTCCGCATGGAATCAGTCAAGGTCAGGAAATTTGTTTTTCCGGTTGAAGGGATGCCGGATGATTTGTTAAGCTCTCCGCTCATGGAAGTCGTTGTTGATTTTACAGACCCTTTGGAGGATGAGAATTACTACCGGATTATTGAGTATAAGAACGGTAAATCAGTTAAAAGTCATTTAAGTGACGATAAATTCAATAATGGTAAACCAGTCAGAAGTTTTTTGTTGTCTTTGAATCGTACATTAATTTCAGGCGATTCACTCACGATCGAGATGCAATCAATTTCGAAGCCGGTTTATAATTACTTGTTTGGTTTCAGTGATATGAATAATATACCCCAAGGGACTACACCTTCAAACCCTTTGGGTAATATAACAGGAGTCAAATTGGGGTATTTTAGTGCGCATACGGTGCATCGTGTGACTTTGGTGATTCCTTGAGAAATGCTTCTTTTAAGATATTGACGAAAATTCTAAGCCTCTTAGGTTCTTTGTCTCTTAAAAGAACCTTTTCTCTTGATGAATTTTTTATCGTGTCGGTGTAACTCCGGATTATAGGCAGGCACCTCTCCAAGTTCTTTTGGAACTTCAAGTCGGTTTATTACTTTGCCTAAAAAATCTTCAATCTTCTTGAATTTATATTGTTCCATTTCCGACACAAAAGTGATGGATTTTCCTTTGGCGCTGGCTCTGGCTGTCCTGCCTATGCGGTGTACATAATCTTCTGCATCATGAGGTACATCGTAATTGATAACCATGGTAATGTCATCAATATCAATTCCCCTCGAAACGATATCTGTGGCAACCAGGATGTTCACTCGGTTATTCTTAAACTCATGCATGATGTGGTCGCGTTGAGCTTGTTCCAAATCAGAGTGCATTTCGCCGACTGATAATCCCATCCGGTGAAAGGTTTTAAATAACTCTTTTACTTTGAGTTTAGAGCCCGAGAAAATCAGTACTTTGTGGACTTCCTTACCTGCGAATAGATTGCGTATAATTCCTTGTTTTTGGGCTTCGTGACAAATATAGACCGTCTGCTCAATACTTTCAGGTGGTTTTGAAATTGCAATTTTAACTTCAACAGGATCTCTCAGGATGGTTTTTGCTAATGTGCGAATTTTGGGTGGCATGGTCGCCGAAAACATGATGGTTTGTCTGTCTTTTGGCAGGCGTTTTACAACGATCATGATGTCATCATAAAATCCCATGTCGAGCATGCGGTCGGCTTCATCCAGAATGAAGTATTTCACATGCGAAAAGTCGATGTCGTATAAGTTGATGTGAGAAAGCAGTCTTCCGGGTGTTGCAATGACAACATCAGCCCCTTGTTGCAATCCTTTTCTTTGTGTATCCCATGCTTTTGAATCATTGCCCCCATAAACAGCAACCGATGAAAATGGTGTGAAATACGAAAATCCCTCCATTTGCTGGTCGATTTGCTGAGCCAGTTCCCGTGTAGGAGCCATGATGATGGCATTGATTTTATCGCCGGCATGCGGTTTCGATTGCAAATTATGCAATAGCGGTAAAATAAATGCTGCTGTCTTACCAGTACCTGTTTGTGCACACGCAATCACATCCCTTTGATCTAAAATTACAGGGATAGTTTGCTCTTGTACCGGCGTGGCTTCTTTAAAATTCATTGCTTCCAAGCCTTCTAGTACGGCATCGCAAAGCTGTAGTTCAGTAAATTTCATGAAAGATGTTTTTTAACGGTTGGCAAAGTTACGAATTTT
>JAUSNQ010000049.1 GCA_030655595.1 Paludibacter sp. | reverse complement strand
CTGGTCGAGTGTTGAAGATATTACCGAGCGCAAGCAGATTGAGCAGTTGGAAAAATTGGCTAAAGAAAAACTAAAACAAAGCGAAGAACGGCTGGAACTTTTCTTTGCCCAATCCTTAGACGGTTTCTTTTTTATGATGCTTGATGAACCCATCATTTGGGATGATATTATTGATAAAGAAAAAACACTCGATTACGTTTTTGAACACCAGCGGATGACGAAAATAAACAGTGCCATGCTTGAGCAGTATGGGGCTAAAGAAGAACAGTATATCGGCCTTACCCCCAATGATTTATTTAAACATGACATCAAACACGGGCGGCAGGTTTGGAAAGATTTTTTTGATAATGGACAACTTCATATGGATACTCACGAAAAAAAATTCGATGGAACCGATATGATTATTGAAGGCGATTATATTTGCCTGTACGATTCGCAAAAAAGGATTACAGGGCATTTTGGTATTCAAAGAGAAGTGACTGAAGCTCGTCGTGCGGTTGAAATGTTAAGGAAGAGCCGAAGCGAATTACAGGAATATTTCGAAAACGATATTTCGGCAGATTACTTAGTTTCGGTTGAAGGTGAAATTTTCAGCTGCAATAAAACTTTTTTGGATTTATTTGGTTTTGAGGAAAAATCGCATACCGAGAAATTTGACATTACCCAATTATATAAAAATCCAAACGACAGAAAAGAGCTGATAAGAAGGGTAAAAGAACAGGGGAAAGTCGAAAATTATGAAGTGGATTTTATAACAAAGGATGGAAAAACACTCAGTACAATTATTAACTCAATCGGAAAATTCAGTGAATCAGGCAAGCTTGTTAGTTTAAGAGGCTACATTGTTGATATAACTGAGCGCAAGCGGGCTGAAGAAAACTTGAAAAAAAGCGAATTAATTTACAGAAATTTATATGAAAAAATGCTTGATGGTGTTTATAAAACAACACATGATGGTAAAATCGTTGATGTAAACCCTGCAATGTTAAAAATGCTTGGTTATAGCAACATGGATGATATGACAGGAATTGATATCGGGAATGATTTATATTTTGATGAGTCTGAACGGGATACGAAAACTTTAGAAGGGTTAAGTAATGATTTGATTTCATACAGGTTAAGAAAAAAAGATGGCACAGAACTTTGGGTAGAGGATAAAGGATGGTACACTTATAATGAGTCAGGGGAAATTATATTTCACGAAGGTGTTATACGTGACATTACTGAGCGTAAACGTGCAGAAAGTGAGATAATAAAACTATCACAAGCTATTGAACAAAGTCCTGTTTCTATTATCATTACCAATTTAGATGGAAACATAGAATATGTGAACCCCAAATTTATTGAAATAACCGGTTATTCCTTCAACGAAGTAAAAGGAAAAAATCCAAGGATTTTAAAATCAGGAGAAATGTCGAAAGAAGCGTATAAGGAAATGTGGAATACGATTCAATCGAAAAAAATATGGACAGGTGAGTTTCACAATAAAAAGAAGAACGGGGAACTCTATTGGGAATTTGCCTCCATCTCACCTATCGCTAATGAAGCAGGCGAAATCACTAATTATCTGGCAGTTAAAGAAGATATTACTGAGCGCAAAGCAATTGAAAAAGATTTAATCCGAAGCGAGAAAGAACTAAAAAGAGCGCAGGAAATCACGCATATTGGTAGTTGGTATCTGAATGTGGAAACTAATGAAGTGGTTTGGACAGAAGAACTTTATAAGATGTATGGTTTCGACCCAACACTTCCACCGCCGCCTTACACCGAACACATGAAGTTGTTTACAGCCGAAAGTTGGGGTCTATTATCGTCTTCACTTGCCAAAACCAGAGAAACAGGAATTCCGTACGAACTTGAGCTGAAAACCATAAGGAAAGATGGCAGCAACGGATGGATGTGGGTTAGGGGAGAAACAGAACATGACAAGGATGGTAAAACTGTTGGTCTTTGGGGTGCAGCACAGGATATTACCCAACGCAAATTTATTGAACAAGAATTAGTCAAAGCAAAAGAAAAAGCCGAAGAAAGCGACCGCCTGAAATCAGCCTTCCTTGCCAATATGAGCCACGAAATACGAACACCCATGAATGGCATATTGGGTTTTGCAGGATTGCTTAAAGAACCGAAATTGTCTGGTGAGCAACAGCAAAATTATATCGGTATTATTGAAAAAAGTAGTGCGCGGATGCTTAATATTATTAACGATATTGTGAGCATCTCTAAAATTGAATCAGGTATAATGGACATTCATCTT
>JAUSNQ010000023.1 GCA_030655595.1 Paludibacter sp. | reverse complement strand
GCAGGGGTTTTATCCTCTTGTCCGCAAAGATGCAGGATACCGTGAATGATTATTCGCAGCAATTCGGTGTCGTACGGAACTCCAAACTCTGTTGCATTCGAATTTACAGTTTCGAGGCTGATGAAGATATCTCCTGAAATGGTGTTATTTTCTGAATAATCGAAAGTGATGATATCGGTATAATAATCATGTTGGAGATACTGGCGATTTATTTCGAGTATCTTTTCATCGTTACAGAAAATAAAAGCGATCTCTCCTGTTTTCTTGCCGTATCTTTTTGCAGTTTCCTTGATCCAGGATTTTACTTTCAGTTTATGAATTTCGGGAAAAGGAATATTTTCATTTATAAATTGTATCATGGCGCAATTAAAAGAAGAATAAATATCCAATCAGGATGGCTGCGATGATTCCTGCAAAATCAGCAATCAGGCCACATCCCAGTGCATAGCGGGTGTTTTTAATGCCGACTGAACCAAAATACACCGCCAGCACATAAAAAGTTGTTTCGGTAGAACCTTGTACAATGCTTGAAAGCCGACCGACAAACGAATCTGCACCATAGGTGTTCATCGCATCAATCATCATACCTCTGGCACCGCTGCCACTCAAGGGCTTCATCAACGCTGTGGGTAAGGCTTCAACGAAATCAGTATTTACACCCAACAAGGCAACGAAACTACCGATGCCGTCTATTAAAAAATCCATCGCACCTGAAGCCCTGAAAACTCCGATTGCCATCAAAATTGCAATCATATATGGGATGATGCCTACTGCGACATGGAACCCGTCTTTCGCTCCTTCAATAAATGACTCAAATACATTCACTTTGCGGATAGTCGCCATCAGTACAAAAGACGTGATTACTGAAAACAATATAAAGGCAGCAGCAAAGTTTGAATAGTTGGCTAATAGGTCTTTCGGTAATTGACCCAGAAAGAACATGAGACTTCCAATAAATGACATTAAGCCAAGGAGTGTAAGTAAAATGGTTTTATTGAAGATGTTGATTTTCTGATACAAAGCAACACTGATAAAACCAACCAAAGTTGAAAAAAAGGTAGCCAGTAAAATTGGTAAAAATATATCTGAAGGATTCGCTGCACCCATTTGAGCACGGTAAACCATGATGCTGATGGGGAGGATGGTCAAGCCGGAGGTGTTGAGAACCAAAAACATAATCATCGGGTTGGATGCTTTTTCTTTATCCGGATTTATTTCCTGCAGTTCTTTCATGGCCTTCAGCCCCATGGGTGTGGCAGCATTATCCAAACCGAGCATGTTGGCCGATATATTCATGAAGATGCTTCCCATTGCCGGATGATTTTTCGGAATCTCAGGGAAGATTTTTGAGAAGAATGGGGCAACTAATCTTGAAAAAGCAGCAATAACACCTCCATTTTCACCAATTTTCATGATACCCAGCCACAGGGATAAAACGCCGGTTAATCCCAATGAAATTTCAAAACCTGTTTTGGCCGAGTCGAAAGTAGAATTGATGATATCGGAAAATATTTGGGTGTTGCCGAAAAAAAGCGCTTGTATACAGGCGATTACAAACGCAATGAGCAGGAAACCAATCCAGATATAATTTAAAATCATCTAACAGGCGTTGATTTATAGGGTTGAATTTTTAAAACGATACAAAGTAAATAAAAAAAGTGGAGATTTTATCTGATCGGAAGCACTTAAATCAAGTAATGGAAAGTAATTTTATATTAAACCTTTTATTACTTTTGTGGTCTTAGAGGAGTTATTATAATTTTATTAACCACAAAAGGCACAAAAGAAAGACTAAGGGAACACAAAAGATAAATATTAAACCACATTAGAATACCTAAGTGAATACAATTTATCACTTTCAGTTTTTAGCTCTTAGCTCTTAGCTTTTAGCTTTTAGTTCTTTTGTGTTCCCTTAGTCTTTCTTTTGTGCCTTTTGTGGTTTTGTTTTCTATATTGGATATGATAAAAAAAAGTGTTTTTGCCCTGTTGTTGATGTTTGTTAGTATCAGTATTACTGCCCAGAAATCGATTCAATCAACTGTATTTGATGCCAATAACGGGATGCCGCTGGAAATGGTTACAGTGAGGTTGCTGAAAGCCGCTGATTCGACCTTGGTGCAAGGCGTGCAAACCAACGGAAATGGTTGGTTTAGTTTACCTCGTGTTAATCCCGGAAAATATGTTCTGGTCGTAAGTTCAGTAGGTTATCTGGATTACAAAGAAAGCGTTGTCATGGACAAAAAAGACATCATTTTTAAGAACATACAATTGCAGGAAAATGTGCTTGCACTGAAAGAACTGGAAGTCATGGGAACGGCTGCTCAGTTGGTAGTACGCGGCGACACGCTTGAATACAACGCTACCGCATTCAAAGTACAAGAAAATGCTGTCGTAGAAGATTTGTTGAAGAAACTACCGGGTGTTGAGATTACAGCGGAAGGAAAAATTACGGTCAATGGTCAGGAGATTAAAAAGATCAGGGTAGATGGCAAAAAGTTTTTCGATGGAGATATAGAAATGGCAACGAAAAACCTACCGGCAGAGATGATAGAAAAGATTCAAGTGCTGGAACAGAAATCGGATATGGCGCAGCTGACAGGATTTGAAGATGAAGATACAGAAAGAATTATTAATCTGACTACCAAGTCGAACCGCCGCAAGGGAGTTTTCGGAAATGTGAACGGTGGAGCCGGGCTCGATTTGGAGGATTTCATCCGTTATGATGCGAATGCCAATATCAACATCATGCAAGGTGATGCACAGACTTCAATTGTCGGTGGAGCCAACAATGTGAATACCGCACGAAGCGGTCGTGGAAGAGGTGGGTGGGGCTCCAACAACGGAATTACGGAAACGCAGAATCTGGGTTTAAATCACAACGCCATTGTAAACGATAAATTTAAAATCGGAGGCGACGGCTCGTTCAATCATTCCAATAACTTCAGTGAAACAAACAGCACCAAAGAGAGTTACCTCAAAGAATCCATCTTCAACGACTCAACCTATAACCGCTCGAACAGCGATTCTTACGAAGCCAATATGAGGTTGGAGGCAGAGTGGAAAATCGACAGTCTGACAACGTTGATTGTGCAACCGAATATTAATTACAATACAGGAACGTCGGATAGTTACCGCGACTATATTTACTTGCAGGATTTGGATACAACAAGTTACGGTACAGCTCAAAATTCAGGATTAAATAATTCGTTATCAGCTGGTTTAAGATTGATTGTGAGTCGCAAGTTTGCGTCAAAGCTCGGGCGAACTCTTACAGCCAATGTGTACTCCGGATTTACACAAAGTGACAATCAAAGTTTTAATTTTTCGAATAGAATTTCTGCATCACCAACTCAAATCAATCAATATACAAAAAACACTTCTGACCGGTTGAACTTCGATGCACGTATTTCATTTGTAGAGCCTTTGTGGAATAATAAGAACTTGTTGGAAACGGTTATTGCTTTCACTACAAGTTCACAGACAAGTGTAAAAGACCAATACGCCTCAACGGATTCGACGGCATTTTTCAATAAAAATCCGGAAGATTATACGACTTATGTAGATGAATACAGCAATAATTTTAAGAATAAGTTTTTCAGAGAAACTTTAGAGTTCAATTATAAATATACTGAAAAGGCTTATAACCTGACCTTAGGTATCAAAGGTGAACCATCACAAACACACAGTCAGACTTTTTATGGCAATGGTGATGTCAGGGATGTTACAAACAATGTATTTAATTTTGCCCCGAATGGTCGATTCCAATATAATTTCGGCAAAAAGGAATTTATGCGGCTTGATTATCGCGGATATACCCGTCAACCATCCATAAATCAGATGCAACCGGTTAAAAACAATACCAATCTGATGCAGGAAACAGTCGGAAATCCCGGATTAAATCCATCCTTTTCAAACTATTTGCGCTTGATGTACAGCAACTTCAACGAGAAAACCTTTTCTTCATTCAGTACCTGGATCTCTGGAAACTATGTGAAAGACGAATTGGTTACCAACCGCATTTACGACAGTTCAGGAAAACAATATACGCAGACAGTCAATGCTGAAGAAAAACCGGTATCATTGAACGGTAATATCATGTTCAATACACCCATCATTCAAAAGCGATTACATTTCAATACCAGCACAAATCTCGGATATAATACTAGCTATGGTTATAATAGAAAAGGACTTAACATTGATGAGATTGATATAGATAATTTACAATTGGGAGATACAAGTTTTACGCGGCGCTATACAGCTCAGCAGCAATTATCACTGACTTTTACGCACGATGTTATCGAGTTAGGAGCTCGGGGTAGTTTGCGCTATTCAAATTCCCTGAACAATTTAAGCGACAGACTTACTGAAACGTATGACTGGAGTGGTCGGGGGAATATCGTCATTCGTTTGCCTTACGACCTGTCTCTCAATAGTGATATCGTTTATTCGAACCGACTCGGTTATTCCAATTTCGATCAAAGCGAGTTGATTTGGAATGCATCTGTTGAGAAATCGATGTTTAAAAACAGAGGAGTTTTATCTGTCAAATGGGTTGATATGTTGCGTCAACAATTAAACATCCGTCAGGTAGTAAATGATAACTCGGTCTCGTTTACGAAATACAACACCCTCACTTCCTATTTTTTGGTTAGCTTCAGCTACCGCATCCGACAATTTGGAGGAAATGCGAGCAGAGATGGAGACTCAAGAATGAGGGGTGATGGACGATTTGAGCCAGGAATGAGACCTGATGGTGGCATGCGATCACCAGATGGGGGAGGATATCGCAGATAATCAGACAGGTAAAATTGCGTAGGAGGAAAATAAAACAGGAGAAAAACTATTTATTTATTTTTCTCCTACGCAATTAAAAAGCTAGTTTGACAAGTTTTTTTTTACACGTTTATTCAACACTTTCTACTTCTTCAGGTTCCTCAGTATCAAATACAGAAAGTTGCCGGCTAAAAACTTCATCCAGCGAAATTTGGAAAGTCTCGGTATGCGCAATTCCTCTTATGGCAGTCATCCTTTCAACAATTACCTGTAGCAAATGCTTGTTGTCGCGGGCATAAATTTTCACGAAAAGCGAATACTTCCCGGTTGAGTAATGACATTCTACTATCTCCGGGATTTTCTTCAGTTCCTCAGCCACTTCGGCAAAAGCTTTGATGTCGGATAAAGTTACTCCAATGAATGCACAGGTCTGGTATCCTACCTTATAATTATCGATGATAAATTCCGATCCTTTGATGATGCCATTGTTTTTAAGTTTTTGAATTCGTTGATGAATGGCTGCACCCGAAACATTGCATTCGCGGGCTACTTCTAAGAAAGGAATACGGGCATCCTGTGAAATGAGTTGCAGGATTTTTTTGTCTAAACGGTCGATGCGGTGTTGTGCCATGGTTTGATTTAGAGGAAATGATTAAATATTCTATTTATATGCTGCAAATATAATTAAATTTTTTAGAAATAGGAGAGTAATGTGAGAAAGTGTAAGGGAGTTGTGTTTTTAAATCAACGAACTTTCAGGTTCAAATCTGGATTGGGTGAAATTTCAACGATCAATTATCGGAATAATTAATACGAATCAGGGATAGCTATATTATATTAAAATCCAAGCTGATAACAATCCAAACATGATACTATATAAACTTGCTTCCAGTTGAATCGTCCAAAACACCCTTTTCTTTACAAATTCTTTTTTTAAATAAACCATTCCTTCAATGGTATTGGAAAATGGAATTGCGCTGGCAAAATCTGCATAAACAAACATGAGGGATGCCATAAAAATAAACTGCATTTCGAATGTCAGGTTTCTTAGAAAAGGCAGTATCGGATATAGCACTAATGACATTAATATTGCTCTAATAAACTGAGAGGGTATTAGTAGTTTTGCAATACGTTTGTTTTCTTTTTCATCTTCCATGTTTCTGAAAAATGACTTATATAATCTGTCTTTTCCTGAATACACTTTTCTAGCTAATTGGAGATCAATAACTCCTGCAATTACGTAACATACAAGGTGGATTATAAAAAACAGCAAACTAAAAATAATATAATCAGTCATGTTTTAATAATTTATGGTTATTCAATTTCTAGCAAAGGTTTAATAATTTGTGATAGCATAAACCTCAATGCTTTAGATGTGTAGGATCTTTCAAAATCTTCCCTGTACGCATCCATTTTGACTGCATATACCACAAACCTTCGGGACTCTTATGTAATTCAGCATTCCATTGATAGGTGGTAGGCCACTTTTTAAAAACTTTGGCTACAGAAAATAAAAACCAAGTGGAAAATTTGGTTGTTTTTGGTTTCCAACCTTTCGATGGAACTAAGCTTATGTGCATGGATTCCTTACTGGATTCTATGGTATATGCTCCGGAAATACTTCCTACAGACTCATGTCCGGTAATTGTAAACTCACCCATAAACCTGGTGTTTGCCGGAATCGTAGTCAAGCATGGAAAAGAAGGGCTAAAACTCATGGTTAGCATATGAATGTTATTCTTTACGCTCATTGATTTAATGAATGCTGTATGGTCAGTCCACTCAATATCATATACATAGTCGCCCATTTGAAAAGTTTCTTGCCCCACTGATGGTCGAAAATCATACAACACGCCATTAAACTCCGGATTAAATGTTGCTATCAAAGGCTTAGGGCTATATCGGACAAAAGTCATTTTTTGACGATCCATACGTATTGGAAGATTTTCCAATTGGTGATATTTGTCATTGATGGAAACCTGAATATCTGTTTCGTTTTTTCTGACGAAATAAAAATCGTGCAGTAGGACCATAGGCAGCGCTGTGGGATGAGTTGCAGCATCTCCCATTGGTGCCAGCAAACCGAATGGCTTTCGTTTTCTTTGATTGTTTTCTCTGATTGAAATTTCGACTTCTCTTTCCAGCATGTCCCTGAACTTATAATGTGCCTGAACACCAAAGTCGTTCACTTCATAAAATGCTTTTTCCATATCGACTGGAATCATTTTGTTTAAACCTGCTCCGGCAATGCTGTACTTTGAAGTATCCGGTTTCAGAGATTTTTGATGGTAAACATCAATCTTTTTGTCTGTTCTCCAGCCAATAATTAAATGTCCGGTCCCATTTATGGGGTCATCGAATACCTGAGGTTCAAAACCCATGTAAACCGAGTCAGGGTCTTTTTCGAAATTGACCAGAAGCAGTTTTTCCATCGGGTCGATTTCTATCGCAAATGGAAATATTATTCCGTCAGATTTAATGTCAACAATATTGTTTTGTGCTAAAGAATTATTCATGGTTATAAGCATAAAATTAAGCGTTAATAATAAAACGGTTGGGCACTGGCATTTTTTAACATTTTTCATATTATTGATTTAAAATGAATACTTCAACTGCAGGTAAAATGCCAGACTTTCTACAGTATTTATTTCTTGCTTAATATGAAAGTATTGAGCCAGCAAACTGACATCCAAATTGGTAGCCATCGAGTAAGTGAGGTTTGGACTCAGGTAGAATGCTTTCATATCGGGCATATAGGATCCGGCCAAACTGGTGCTCAGGATGGGTGAGATGGGATACATGGCACTGGCTGTTAAGGCATATTTCGAGAAGAAGATATTGTCGGCCCGCATGGGTTCCGTCATCATCAACAGGTTTTGTTCTTGGAGCTGGTGTCCGCCATTGTATAAAGCTTCCACTAAAACATACAAGGTGTTGGGAAAGATATGATCGACTGAAACCGATGCCACCAGGTCGATTTCATTCAGCGAGTTCATCTTGTTCACGTCGTTGAAGAAGGTAAATTCGCCTTTAAACCCGCTGTTGCCTATGTTGCCTGCCCATCCGCCTCCCAGGGCAAATCGCTCCCTGTAATATCCTCCCATCAACTGATAGTCGTATGCATTTTTATTGAAAGCATACAGCAGGGCTACAGTCGAGTTTTTCAGCTCGCGATGGGGACTCACGGCAAAGTCAACCCTCGAGAGGTCGCCCGTGAAGTATTGCACCCGCAAGGCATCGGCTCCGGGACGTTCGGGATAATCGATGTCGAAAAAGGAATAAGTGTTGAATAAATCATTGGGATTGGAAACCATGTTGATGCCCCAGTTGATGCGTTGCCGACCGAGACGAATTTGCAGATTCTTGTTTTTCCAATCGATGTAAAACCTGTCCGACTTGAGGTGCCAAAGCCAATTATCACCGTAAAATGGCACGATAGAAGCATCCACCAGTCCGTTGTCTTGTTCGATTAAGTCAACTATTGCGGGCGACAAAACTTTAATCATGTCGCCTGACAGCAACCTGTTGCGTACTTCCAACGCCACATGCAGGTTCGACGAGAATTGGTAATGCATATTGAGGCGGTTGTGCAAGGTGTTGTTGAAACTATAGCCATCGACTCCCCTTACAAATTGCAAAGTTGGCATTTCCTGGATATAACCACGGATACTGAACTTGTTTGTGGTCGCTGCTTCGTTCCCAACATCCTGTGCGCTTGCTGTTGTTGCTGTTGTTGCTGAAATCAACACCAGCAATACAAACAACCGAATAATAATCATTTTCATTCCCTGCTTATTGTCAATTTTATTTGATTACATCCGAACTCACGGCTCCATCAACCAAAGTAATCACCCTTTTTGCCCTGTCGATAACCCGTTGGTCGTGCGTTGAAAACAACAACGTGATTTTTTCCTCCTCGTTTAAACGTGCCATGATGTCGAGCAAATTAAAGGCTGATGCGGTATCGAGATTGGCTGTCGGTTCATCGGCCAAAATGAATTTGGGTCTTGAAGCCAACGCCCTGGCCACTGCTACACGTTGTTGCTGTCCCCCCGAAAGTTTGTTCGGACGCACATCCATCTTGTCGGATAAACCCACCTGATGCAGCAACTCCTCGGCTCTTTCGTTCATTTCTTTATGACTCCGTTTTTGCAGGAGCATGATAAACGACACGTTTTCTTTGGCAGTAAGCACCGGGATTAAGTTGTATGATTGGAAAACAAAGCCGATATTCTTCAGCCGGTAATTGATCAGTTGATTGTCGGTTAGCTTGCTGATGTCGTCGCCATCGATGAAGATTTTCCCTTCGGTTGGCTTATCCAAACCGCCTATCAGGTTCAGGAAAGTAGTTTTGCCACTACCCGACGGACCAACGATGGCTGTAAATTCACCTTCGTGAATTTCGAGGTTTACATTCGATACGGCTTTAACTGGCGCTATGGAACTGTTGTATATTTTTACCAGATTTTCTGTTTTAATGATTGCCATGGTGTTGCTATTTTAAAATGTTTACAATTTGTATGATTCGTTTTATTCGTGCTATTTGTATTATTCTTTTCTAACTGCTTCTGCCGGATTTAACTTCAGGGCTTTGTAAGCCGGATATAAGGCCGATAGAATGGCCGTGATGAGCACCAATATTGCCAGGTGAAAGAAGAAGGAAGGCTCGAGAGTCGGATAGATAATCGCGCTGAAACCGTATTCCGACAATACATCGCCACCAAAAGCCGAGATGTCGAGTCCCGATTTGGAAGAGAGATAGACAGTCAACCCCCCGAGGAAAGACCCGAAAACTGAGCCACTAAGCACTAAAAAGCTGGTTTCGAGCACAATCATCGAGAATACCCGTATCTTGTTCATGCCAACCGACATCAACACGCCCAACTCGCGGGTGCGTTCGTAAATGGTCATCAGCATGGTATTGAGTAAACCAAAAGCCATCGCGAATAAAATGATAATCAGCAAAATCATCAACGAGAATCCGGAGAATTCAGTCATAAAGCTAAGTTCCGGACTTACCTCGAACCAGGTTCTTATTTCGTTACCGGGGAATTTATCTTTTAATTCGGACTGAAAAACTGTCGAGTTATCAAGCTCGTGCAGCAATACGGCTATTTCATTCACCGTGCCAGCTCCTCCCAACAGGGCATCCAGATCAGCTTGTTTAACATACAGGTTGCGTTCATCGTTTGCCGTGTTGGATGTTTTGTAAACACCACACACCCTGAAAGCGGCAGAAACAATTTCATTTTCCAGGTCCTGAAAGGTGATGATGATTCTGCTACCCGTGCTAATCTTCATTTTATCGGCGAGCTTTTCACCGATCAACACCGGGTTACGAGTCACTTGTTCGAAATAGTCGCCATCCACCAAATTGCTTTGAAGTGCCGTTGTTTGGTTTTCGAGCATGGGGTCGATACCGTAAATTTCAACACCTGATGTCATCGACGCGGTTGCGAGCATGCCATTGGTACGCGCACGTGTTGTAAAGGCAGCTACCTTTTCGTGGTTTTCTAAAAACTGAACAATGGATGCTGCATCTGAAACCGTGTAAACAGGTTCCTTTTCGACTAAGTAATCCGGATGGTGAATTTGGAGGTGTGAAACAATGTTCTTGATACCCGAATCAAATTGTTGCTTCATCATCCCATTGATGAGCGCGGTGGAAAAAATTCCACCCCACAAGCCGAAACCAACTGCCAGGATAATGACGATACTCCGGGCTTTGTTTCGCCACACATTTCTCCATGCTATTTTTAATATTGTCTTCATCTTATTATTATCTACTGTTGGTGAATGGTTTAATCTCTTTGAAGTTTTAATCGATAAATCTTGACTACAGGATACAGGCCGATTAGCAAGGCAATAAAGAATATTGTCAACGCTTCTGAAATGAATATTTCGGGTGCAATGGACGCTGGCATGACTGCCTCGAAGCCATATTCATCCATCATTTGAACCATTTCACCTGTTAATTCAATCGGGTTTAAGTAATAGTACAAGGTAATTGGAAATGTTATGGCCATACCGGCTATGACCCCGATAAAACTTAAGAACACAGATTCCAACAAACCGATTATTGCCAGTTGCCAGCGTTTCATACCGATGGATATCAGCATCTTAAATTCATTTAACCGTTCGAGTGTCATGGTTAAAATGGTTCCTAATAGCCCAAAAGCTATTACCACATACAGGATATAAATGATCATCCGGCTACCGGCCCTGTCGATTTCCATCATCTTGAGCATGTCAACCAACAACTCTTCCCACGTTAATGCCCTGTACCATTCGCTGTCAAGTTCTTCGTTGATTTTATGGGCTAATGAGCGGGTAGCAGATGGATTATTGGGCATCACCATCAAAAAAGAAATGCGTTCTTCAGCTCCAAAAAACTGTTGTGCTGCTTCGATCGACATGTAAACGGTGTTGTTGTTCATGTCGGGAATGGAGAGTTTCACGATACCTTTCACAGGGAACATACCGGCTGCATTGACACCCTGAAAGCCTTGTCCAACCAATATCAGGGTGTCGCCCACCGAAAGGTTCATCACTTTGGCAAGTCCTTCACCTATCACGACACGCTCATCTTTCCCTGTGAGGAAATCCCCTTCAGTAATCCTCGATTCCAGGTCGTTAAGTCGTTTTTCCTTCTCCGGTTCGATACCTAAGATGTATGTACCCCGCGTTTTAGTTGTACCCGCTGCCAGTGCGAAACCCTGCAATCTCGGAACCGTGAAGTCAATATCTTCCTGAAACTTTTCCAGTGTGGAAGTCAATGCTTCATCATACAATAGAATATTGTCGATCGAAGGTTCTTCTTCATACAGCACATCCTGAACCTGGATGTAACCGGTACTGAAATTCACCAGATTCTTCAACATGTTCTCGTAAGAACCTCTTTCGAAAGAATCTGCCATGATGGCAAACATAACTGCAAATAATACCGATGCTATGCTTATAAACGAACGGCGTTTGTTTCTCCAGATGTTTCTCCAGGCCAATATAATTAATGTTTGCATACGCTTATAATTTGTTTTTATAAGTTTTTTAAATTTTGTTGCGAAAAGAAACTCTCTTTGATGTCGAAATTAAACCGGGCATCTAAGTATTCCAACACGGTTTTCTGATTTTTTTTATCTGCCGGTATGACCTCCATTTTAGATGGAATTTTACGCCCTCCCAGGTCCTTGATCGCATCAAAAAGCACGGAGGAAACCAATATTCCATCCTCATCGTAATTTTCTACTTTTAATTGTACGTATAAATCTTTAGCCACCCACATGAGTACTTTCCCGTACACGATGGAAGATTCGGGCTTGGGAACCAACTCCAACACCCAACAGTTGTAGCCGTTGTAAGTTTCAGACCGTACAATCCGATGCATGTAATCATCTATCGTGGAACTTTCGCGCACCAGATCGTCGTTCGAGAAGTCACTGCCCATCCACGACTGCGACATCATCGACGGTGGCATTTTGATCATCCGGTCGATATTGGGCACGTAATTCCATATTTCCTTACCTCTTTTGAGGTACGCTGTTCCTTTGTCACGCGCGGGACCGGTAATCAAAATCAGGGAGAAATCTTCCCCTTTTGCCCAGGTCTTCATGGTCACTTCGCGCGTGTAGCGTGGACGCACCGTGGTCATTTTCATTTCACTGTACGATGATACACCCCGCATCCGGTCTTCCATTGTCTTGATGATATCTGCTGCCGAATTCTGTGCTTTTGCATTGCTTGTACACATTAGTGTGGTGAGCATGACTAAAGTTATCTGAATGATTAGTTTCATGTTTTCTCTTTTTAAATGAAGCTGTTTGCTACGATTATTTGCTTGCAAATATATATTATTGCTGTTAATAAATTAATATTAATTTTGGCAAATGGCTTGTTTTAAAGGCTGAATGGTTGTTTTTCGGGGATAAATGTTTCTATCTGCCTCACATACCCCGTGGCAAGATTATTTGTTTGCCTAGGCGTTTAAATCACAAAATCAGCCATTCATCGCACAAAACAGCACTTACAGGAACTTTTATATTCCTGCAAAAATGAATTAATGTTAATTTTGCTGTGAAATAAAAATTATATATTACCCGTCACTATTAAAAGAACGATCATGCTAACACTAAATGCAAAAAAATCAGGATTTCTCTTGCTACTCTGTTTATCTTCTCTGTTTGCGTTTTCGCAAACCAATCTAACCCAAACATTAAGAGGTGAAGTGGTGGATGCTTTTACCAAACTTCCGTTGCCCGGGGCAACTGTTGTGGTTCTAAACTCCGATCCGTTTCAGGGTACCACTACCGATAATGACGGGGTTTTTCGTTTCGAAAGATTGCTGACAGGCCGGACGGAAATTCAGGTTTCGATGATGGGCTACCATCCTGTGGTGATGAGTAACCTGTTGCTTACTACCGGGCGTGAATTAGTCGTGAATGTAAGTCTTGAAGAGCAAGTGATTGCGCTTGGCGACGTTGAGATTTTAGCTGCTAACAGAGACCAACCACTCAACGAGATGGCGCTTACGAGTGCCCGTTCGTTTACCGTGGAGCAAACTGAACGATATGCCGGTAGCCTGGGTGATCCTTCGCGTATGGCACAGAATTTTGCCGGTGTATCATCAGCGGGCGATCAACGCAACGATATCATCATCCGTGGAAATTCGCCACAGGGTTTGTTGTGGAGACTCGAAGGTATTGACATCCCAAACCCCAATCACTTTGGATCCATGGGCTCAACGGGCGGACCGGTTGGCATGTTGAACAACAACCTGCTGGCAAATTCCGACTTCTATACCGGTGCTTTCCCTGCTGAATTTGGAAATGCGTTGGCTGGTGCTTTCGATTTGCGACTGCGAAACGGAAATAACGAAAAGCATGAATTTATGGGACAGGTAGGATTCAATGGTTTCGAACTGGGTGCAGAAGGACCTCTTTGCAGAAAAACAAAGGCTTCGTATTTGGTGAATATTCGTTATAGCACGATGGAAGTGTTAAACAAACTGGGTATGGATTTCGGTACAGGCAGCGCGGTGCCTCAGTATAAAGATATTTCGTTTAAACTAAACTTCCCCACGAAATCGGGTCGTTTAACTTTTTTCGGCATTGCCGGCGATAGCTATATCGAAATGCTCGACAGCAAGGGCGACTCGGCTCAATTTGGATTTTCGGGAACCGATTTGTTGTTTGGTTCACAAATGGGTGTGGCAGGTTTAACGCATGTGCACTATTTTTCGAACGACGCGCGGGTGACTACCAACCTGGCTCTGACGGGGCATCGAAATAAAGTATCTATGACCGACTTTGTTTTTGATCCCGACATCGAAATGATTAATGAGCACATCTATGAAATAAAATACGCTTTCTCTAGCAAATACTCCCAAAGAATTAACAAACAAAATTTTATCAACACAGGAGTTGTTTTCGACCTGTTCGACATCATGCAAAAAGGGAAACAGTATGTCAAACACATCCGGGATTACAGGTATTACATGGATATGCATGAAAACCTTTCTTCAGCAAAAGCTTTTGGAGAATGGCAATACAAGTTTTCTGATCAACTTACGCTGAATTCAGGTCTGCATGCTGCTTATTTATTTCTGAACGATTCTCATGCGATTGAGCCGAGGATGGCACTTAAATGGCAAGCTACTAAAAAAGAAGCTGTTAGTTTTGGCGCCGGATTGCACAGTCAGTCGCAACTTAAACCGGTTTACTTCATGCAGTTGCTGACCGATTCGGCAAACAACATTCACGAACGCACCAATGAAAAGCTTGATTTCTCGAAAAGCATGCACTTAGTGGCCGGTTACGATCGGGTGTTGGGTGACAGGCACCGGTTGAAATTGGAAGTCTATTACCAATACCTTTATAACATACCGGTATCGCCTGATCGACCTGAATATTCGATGCTAAACGCAGGTGGTGGATTTTCGTATAATGTTTTTCACAACTGTGTGAATGAAGGGAAAGGCAAAAATATGGGCGTTGAACTTACGCTGGAGAAGTTTCTTGATAAGGGCTTTTATTATCTGGTTACAGCATCGGTTTTCGATGCAAAAGCCACCGGATACGACGGCATCTGGCGAAATACGATCTTCAACAACAACTATGTATTCAATGCCTTAGGCGGATACGAATGGCATTTCAACCAAAAAACATCGCTTGCTGCCGACCTGAAGGGTGTTTGGGCAGGTGGTATGCGCTATTTACCAATTAACGCAGAACAATCGGCTGTGAATAACAGTTCGGTGTACGATTGGGCTAATGTGAATACCGAAAGATTCCCTGATTATTTCAGAATCAATGCCCGCATAACCTTGCGAACAAACGGCAAAAAGGTAAACCAGGAATGGGGTCTCGACCTGCAAAACCTAACCAACCACCAGAATATCTTCACGCAAAACTGGAACCCCAACAAACAGGAAGTATCCACATCCTATCAAATGGGATTTATGCCGATGATGACTTATAAAATTTACTTTTAATAAAAGGCTGATTCGAACACAACCGAATCAGCCTTTTTTCTTATTTTTGTCATTATAAATTTAATCACTCATTACATGACAAAATATAATTCACCCAAAATCCGTTTCGGCGTCGTCGGCACCAACTTCATATCCGACTGGGTTATCGCAGGAGCCAGTCAGGACGAGCGTTTCGAATTGGTTGCGGTGTATTCCCGCAGCCAGGAAACAGCCGATGCCTTTGCAGCGAAACATCAGATTCCACATACCTTCACTTCGCTCGAAGCCATGGCGCAAAGTCAGTTGATTGATGCGGTGTACATTGCCTCTCCCAATTTCCTGCATGCTTCGCAAAGTTTGCTTTGTATGGAGCACGGGAAACATGTGTTGTGCGAGAAACCTTTGGCATCGAACGCCCGCGAAGCAAAAGCGATGATTGCTGCTTCTGAAAAGTATCGGGTGACTTTGATGGAAGCGATGAAACCGACATTAACTCCAAATTTTTCGGTTGTGATGGAAAACCTGCACAGGGTAGGGAAGTTGCGCCATTATTTTTCCTCTTATTGTCAGTATTCATCACGATATGAAAAATACAAGGCCGGAATACCGGTCAACGCTTTTGATCCTTCGCTATCCAATGGCGCTGTGATGGATATTGGTGTATATACCATTTATCCGATGGTGGTTCTTTTTGGAAGACCTAAACAAATCAAGGCACAGGGTGTAAAACTTGAAACGGGTGCCGATGTGTTTGGTACAGTTAGTTTTGAATATGAGAACGGCATGAATGCTACGGTATTGTATTCAAAGGTATCCGACTCTGTCCTGCAAACTGAAATCCAGGGAGAATCCGGTAATTTGATGCTGGATCGTATCAACCTGATAAAAAAAATCACATTTATAAGCGGTGGCACGGCATCGATGGGGAAAGGCATGCTGTCGGAACCCGAGGATTTATCTGTTGAAGCAGATAAAGATGAGTACTATTATGAAATTAAAGAATTTATCGATTTGGTGTTGGAAGGGAATTCTGAATCAGCCATTAACAGTCATGAAAATTCCCTGATTACACTTGAAATCATCGATGAAGTCCGCCGACAGATGGGTATTGTATATCCTGCTGATTTGGATAAGTAGAACATCACATGAACTAGCACATCATCGTTAAGATCATATTCGGGTGCATAAGTGATGTATGTTTCTACATTCTTCCACAACTTTCCACAACACATTAAATTGATATCTGCCAGTTAATCATAACGTTAGGTTGATGGTATGGCTATTGACTGTTTCATATTCAACTAATAATTAAAAACTTAGAAGAAATGAAAACATTCAAATTTTTTGCAGTAATTACTGTATTGCTTTTATCAACAGCATCGTGTGTCGAAAAGTCGGACAAATACAAAACGATCGTTGCTGAGCGTGATTCATTGCAAATGCAGGCTCAAACCATTGAAGCCGGTTACAATGAAACAATCGAAATTTTAAACGAAGTTGAAGCCGGATTCGCAGCTATTCGCGAAATAGAAGGTAAAATGACGTTGGATCTCAAAAGCGTTGAAGGCAATAACACGACTAAAAAACAACAAATCGGCATTCAACTTAATCAGGTAAAAGAAATTTTGGCGCAAAACAAAGTTCGTATCGAACAACTTCAACGTCAATCTGCCAATAGCGGCAAGACAAACAGTACGCTGAATCAGACCATCAAACGCATGCAAACCGAACTCGAAGAGCAAACAAATTTGGTAGCTTCACTTCAGAACGAACTTGCAAAGAAAAATATAAAAATTGAAGAACTTACAACTACGGTTGAAAATTTGAATACCAATGTTGCTGAGTTGTATCAAGTTGCAGGAAAACAAGAGGAAACCATCAAGAACCAAGATAAAAACCTCAATACTGTTTGGTATACCGTTGCTACTGCTTCGGAACTCAAAGATGCTCAGGTAGTTTCCTCAAACGGACTCTTTCGTCCCAAAACAGTTTTAGACAAAGATTTTGATACGAGTGCATTTAAACAAGCTGATTTAAGAATCATTTCTTCTGTCACAACCGGAAGTAAAAAAGCAAAGGTTTTATCATCGCATCCACAGGACAGTTACAATTTAGTGCCTGACGAAAATAAAATAATCACCCTCGAAATTGTTAATCCGGTTAAATTCTGGAGTGTTTCAAAATACCTGGTTGTTCAAATTTAATTTTGCAAATTTCTGACAAGTAGATTAGATCAGGAGATCCTAAACCTAAACTATGAAATATCTGTTTTGTTAATTAATTTTATTTTCTGTTTCTTTGATTGATTTAGGTTAAAATAATTAACTTTGCTTTCGATATGAAACAGAAGATACTCATAGTAGAAGACGATACCGCTTTTGGCACCATGTTGCAAAAGTGGTTTCTTCGTAACGGCTTCGAAGCTTCGTTGTGTTCCAAGGTTGCCTTAGCGCAATCAGAGCTTAATAAAAATAGTTACAACCTGGTGCTGACTGATTTGCGTTTGCCTGATGGCGACGGTATCATGTTGCTGCAATGGATCAAAGAGCAGAAAATGACAATCCCTGTCATGGTGATGACCAGCTACGCAGAAATTCAAAGTGCCGTTGCAGCCATCAAATTCGGCGCCGAAGATTACCTAGAAAAACCGATTGTTCCATCCATCCTGAAAGAAAAAATTGATCAGGCATTAGCAATTAAATCCACCCCTGCGAAACCCGCCAGGAAAGAAGTCGCCATGCAAGATATGGTGATGGGAAACAGTGTTGTTGCCAGGCAGATGTACGATCACATCATGCGGGTGGCACCTACACGCATGTCGGTGTTGATACTGGGTGAAAGTGGAACAGGTAAGGAATATGCTGCACGGATGATTCATGACAATAGTCCGAGGCGTAATCAAAATTTTATTGCGGTCGACTGCGGTAGCTTGTCGCGCGAACTGGCCCCCAGTGAGTTGTTCGGACACCTCAAGGGATCTTTTACTTCGGCGGTTGAAAACAAAACAGGGATATTTTCACAAGCCAATCACGGCACCATATTGCTCGACGAAGTGGGTAATCTTTCGTATGAAGTTCAGGCACAGTTGCTGCGCGCTTTGCAAGAACAGAAAATTCGTCCTGTTGGATCTGCAAAAGATATAACGGTTGATGTGCGCATGCTTGCTGCAACCAACGAAAATCTGGAGACTGCCATTGCCGAAGGTCGTTTCCGTGAAGACTTATACCACCGTTTGAATGAATTTGCGCTATTTGTCCCGCCACTCAGAGAAAGGCAAGGCGACATTGCTATTTTTGCAGCCGAGTTTTTACGCCAGGCAAACAAAGAACTCGAGAAAGACATCAAAGGATTTACACCCGAAACAATCGCCTTACTGGAGCGATATCACTGGAGTGGTAACTTGCGGGAATTGCGCAACATGGTGAGGCGTGTGGTGCTGTTTGCATCGGGAGATGTGATTACGCCCCTTGATATTCCAGTCTTGAATTCGTCGCCGGCAGGCAGCGACCTGGCTTTACATCCCGATAACGAGCGCAAACAAATTGAAACAGCCTTGCAGAAAGCACGTGGAAACAAAACATTGGCTGCACAGCTTCTCAAAATTGATCGGAAAACGCTCTACAACAAGATGCACCAATACGGGATTAAACTTTAATTGATAGAATTTTTTCTACGTCGGTCTGCCACCCTTCATACTCATCACTTCGATGTTCATCCATGCGACTCAGTGCTTCAATGGGATAACCGAGTTGGGCGAACATGGGTAGCATTTTATGACAAACAGCCTGTGCTTTTGCGAAATCAGCAGCAGCAAGTGCCGATTGCAGTGAAGTAAAATTCTCTTGGGTTGAACTGCGGAAGAGTTCCATAATCTCATCATCAACTTCATCCATGAAAAAATCGGAGATAAAATAATCTCCTTCGCCAAATACTTCTCGTAAATCTTTCATGGTAAATGGTTTTGACAGATAGCCTGCAAAACCAAGTTGACGGGCTTTTTCAGCATCAAAATCACCCCTGCCTGTCATCAAAATGACCGGCACATCGCCTGCAGATGCAAGAATATCAACTCCCGATATTTCCCCCATTTCCATGTCAGTCAATATCACCTCGTAATCTTGTTCAACAACCCGATGCCCCAATTCTAAAAGCATCTCACAAACTAATTTTTTCAAAACAACATCATCATCAAATACCGCTATTTTTTTGGCTCCCTTTTGTATAACAGCAGCTTCTCCAACAGGTATTTCTATATGTATAACAGTACCTTGATCGACTTCAGATTCAATATTGATTGTGCCGCCCAGCAAATCTGTCAGACCCTTTACCACATACATGCCATAACCACTGCCACTCGCCAGCGAATTGTTGCTCTCAACCCGTGTAAAAGGTTTGTAGATTTCTTCCAACTGATCTTTCGGAATTCCTGCGCCGGTATCTTGTACGTTGATGATTAGTTTTTCGCCATGTACCTGCATTTGCAGACAAACTTCGCCCTGTTGCGTGTATTTGATAGCATTGGAAATTAAGTTGATAACGATTTGCTTGATTTTCATGGCATCTGTATTGATACGCACTTTGTCTGAAGTGAATTTCAGAATCAATCCTTTCGGCCCGGCAATCGGCATGAACATTTCGAGAATTTCATCACCAACATAATCAAGATCGAAATCTGACCTGGTAACCTGCAGCTTACCTTGTTCGAGACTCGAAAACTCCAGCAAATTCTCGAGCATGGCCATGATGTGGCGAGCCGACTGCTGCATCGCGTGCATATCTTCCCCCTGCTTTTCGCGTAATTCCAGGTAACCTAAGATTGAACCCAGCGGACTTTTGATATCATGCGAAACCGACAGTAACAATTGATGCCGACTTTCCATCACCTGACGGATTTTCTCGCGGGCTTCTTTTCCTTTGTTTACATCATAGATAATGAGCAGAATAAACAGCAAAATCAGTCCCAGCGCAACAATCCCCCCGATGATGGAGAAGGTGTAATGTCGGTTAATGGCCGCTTCGCTTTTCTCTATCGCCCCAAGCATCGAACTCAGTGTTTTGCGGTGCAGTTCAATCAATAACGCAGAAATCTGAGAAGCAATCTGCCTGTCGGCATTCACCAATTCAGCCACCTGTTTTTCGATAGCCCTGAGATTTATATCATAACTTAAGCTCGCCAAACGGGCAATCTCATCGACTTCGGAAAGGATAAGCAGCGAATCGGTACTCGCCAGTTTCAGTGTGTCAATGCGTTGATTGGTAACGATAACCGTACTGTCAACCACCGGACTGAAAACCTGCCAGATTCTTTGCGCCAGATTTTTCCGTTCCGATTTTCTGAAGATTGTATCTTCTTTGATGGTGATGATTTTAATATTCTCTTTCTTTGGCACCTCGTAATTTTGTATGCGCCTGCTGATATCGTCGATCGGATTTTCGCCACCGAATTTGCGATTCAGTTCGTAAATATTGGAAGCCTGACGTGAAAGTAATTCGCTGATAGCTTTTAATTTATTCATTTCTGCCAGCTCAGTTGCCGCAAGGATATCAATGAGCGAATCGACCGACACGATTTCCCGGCGTAGTTGCGCTATGTGCTGCGTGTTGTTTGTCGACAAATACAGGCTTGCCGACAATTGTGCTTCGCCCACCGCATAAATTAATTCATTGGTGAGTGACGAAGTGAGGTGATGTCGTTCAATATCTGCTTTTTGACTGATGATATCGCTTCTCAATCCGAAAAGATATATGCACACCATGGCCACAGCAATCCCCGTCACGAGATATAATCCGGCAGCTTTGAAACGTATTTTGCGCTCTATGCTCATGGGGGCAAAGTTAGAGAATTATTTCTAAATCGGATAATCAATTAGTTGGCTCTTCTTGATTTAAATTGGAGGTAATCCCAATTCTTTCAAGAATTCATTGTGTTTGTCAGTATTTGTTTGAATGCTTTCGTTTATCGCAGTCAATTTATTGTTTACGGTTTTCAGGTCGATTTGTATTTCGTCCAGCGAAGTACTTACATACCTCGAAATGTTCAGGTTATAGCCATTCTTTTCGATTTCTTCCATTGAAACCCGGCGCGCATATCTTTCAATATTGTCTGGTCGGTACTGGTATGTTTCTACAATTTTTCGAATGTCGTTCGGTTCTCCGTTTTCGCCTTCTCTGAGTGTGTTTTGTCTTTTGCCTTTTTCATAATGCTCGCTGGCATTGATAAACAAGACATCATCTTGCTTTTTGCATTTTTTCAAGACCAGGATACAAACAGGAATTCCGGTTGAATAGAATAGATTTGAAGGCAAACCAATGACTGTGTCAATGTGATTATCTTTCAAAAGTTTTGTGCGGATTCTTTCTTCCGCACCTCCACGGAACAGAACGCCATGAGGTAATATGATGGCCATTGTTCCTTCTTTGCCTAAGAAGTGAAATCCGTGCAATAAAAAGGCAAAGTCAGCGGCCGATTTGGGTGCTAAACCATAGCTTTTGAAACGAAAATCGTCGGCTAAGGTGTCGTTGGGTTCCCAGCGTAAACTAAACGGCGGATTGGCGACAATGGCATCAAATTCTAACTTTTTGGAGGGATTCATTTCGTTGAGTTCATCCCACTGATTGAGCAAAGTATCGCCGTGGAAAATTTCAAACTCCGTGTCTTTCATGCCGTGCAGCAGCATGTTCATACGGGCCAGGTTGTAGGTGGTGATATTTTTTTCCTGACCGTATATTTTTCCTACGTTACCACCAGCATCTTTTATACGCTTTCTTACATTCAGCAACAATGAACCCGAGCCACAAGCAAAATCGAGAACTTTGTCCAATTTGCTTTTCTTACCCATTGTTGGGTCTTGGCTATCGAGGGTAACAATTTCCGAAAGTATGGTAGAGATTTGTTGTGGGGTATAAAACTCACCAGCCTTTTTACCCGAACCTGCGGCAAACTGACCGATCAAATACTCATAAGCATCACCAAGCGTATCTGCATCAGTAGAAAAATCAGCAATTCCCTCCGCAATTTTCTGAATGATGGTGCAAAGCTTTTTATTTCTGTCGGTATTGGTTTTTCCGAGTTTTTCCGAATTCAGATTGATTTCAGAAAACAAGCCTTGAAAGGCACTTTCAAACGATTCATTTTCGATGTATCTAAAGCCTGCCTCCAACGTAACCAACAATTCACCATTTTGGGTACGGGCCATTTCGCTGATATTGCTCCAAAGATGCTCAGGTTTAATAACATAATGCACTTTTTTGCGCATCTGCGTTTCGTATATGGGCACATCCGGCTCATTAACCATGTACCACTGCGCCAATGGAGTTTGGCTGTCATTCTCATCCAATGCAGGATAGTCCCTACCTAATTCCTTTTTCGCTGCCTCTTCGTAGTTATATGATAAATACCGAAGAAAAAGAAAAGAAAGCATATAATCACGGAAATCATCCGCATTCATAGCGCCTCTAAGGTCATCTGCGATATTCCAAAGGGTTTTACCTAATTGTTGTTGGTCTTTTAGTGTCATTTATTCCGTTTTAATTTTGTTTGTTGATTTTCCAATGAAATAAATAATCATTTGAAATTCAGCATTATAATTCAAGATTGATCCATACAGTGATTTTCCAATGAAATAAACATTAAGCCCAATAGGGTATATATGAAGCGAATTTTTTCGAACTGTTTTCAGGGTCAGAAGCTTTAATTAATCCGGCTTCTATAGTTTCTGAAATAATTTTTGATGCCATTGAAACATTATTTACCCCTATTTTAAATCGTTTTCTAACCGACTGATTGTTTACTGTATGATTATTTACATAATACAGACAGGTGTGCTGATAACAAGCTCTTACTTTATCTTCAATGGTCATTCTGGTTAAAGCAGTTGGGGCAAACATTATTACGCGCGTATAATCATCCCCTCTGATAAATTTGGGTGCAGGTAATTGAAAAACCTCAATGGCACTAATCGCCCTGTCTATTCCACTGCCTCTTTCTTCACAAATATTTAAGCGTCTCATAAGTGAAGCAAGACTTTCATTTCTTGATTTTGGCGCAGTGTCTATGAAACGATTTACATCAACCAATGGAACTCCGGGATTGGTTATTTCTATTCTATCCGAAAATATTTCAATCATAACTCCCGAACCAGAAACTGAAAAATCCTGATGAATGAGTGCATTGGCTACAAATTCACGAATGGCCACTTCCGGATAAACTTTCACATTCTTTCTAATAGCATTTTCTATTACTTCATTGGAAGGTAGCTGATCCATAATATAATTGACCAAGCCTTCAAATCCTGAAGCGTATCCTCGTCCGCCCTCTTGTTCTTTTAATGCATTAATACGGCTGGTTTCTTTGTAAACAATTACGCGGACCGCTTTTCGCTTGAGTTCCTTAAAACTCATTATATCTTTGGCAAAAAGAACAGCTCCCAAATTAAAAACACTCCAGAAACTTGAAGATTTTTTTATTAAATCTTCGCTCGCTAAAGTTTGAAGAATACTCAATTTAGTGTCAGGCAATCGCTTTTCCTGTAACGTGAAATAGCTGTCATAATCCAACAGCTTTAGTACTTCATCTTCATTCACATTGGATGCTGCTATTTGAGATTCAAAGTCTATGCCTGTAGATGAGGCGATTAATTGTTTCAATTCAGTACGAGATAGTTTTACTGTTTGCCCTGCGCTTCTTTTATAGCTATTATAAATATCGCTTCCTCTTAAGTGAACTGGTTTATCTTGATATTCCGGTATTTTGATAATTAAAACAGGTTGTCCGTTAAATTCTGTCACAGCGTGTTCAATGCCAATAGGTTGAGCCAGATTATTCCGTGCAATGTTGCCGAGTTTTTGAACAATACTATCCATTTCTTCCTTACTCAATGATTTTGAAGAGCCGTCATTTCCAATTCCATAAGCCAAATAACCGCCATTTGGATAGTTGGCAAATGCAGAAATATGTTGAGCCAATCGTTCACTTTTATCTGACAACCCACTTTTCCAGTCTAGTTCATTCAATTCTTGCGGAATCGGTCTAAGACTTTTATGTAAAAGCTGTAATGCTGTATCAATCCAATTGTCCATCATTTGTATTTTTTTAATTCGTGTTCATTTTTGGAAACAACCCCTGCATCAATCCTTTCTTGTGTTGCTTCAACTGCTCAATTTTCTCCGCTTGCGCGCTAATTAAAGCATCTAAAGCAGATAGGCAAGTAGCGATTTTTTGTTGTTCTTTTATCTTTGGTGGGACCCCTACTTTCGGATCTTTTATTTGTTGTGCACTGATGTGTGGTATCCCTGAACTTGTGTTTACGGCATCTACATAACTTCTAAACTTATCCGATATGAAATATTGATAAACGAAGTTTATATCAGCATCCTTATTTGTTCTGATTCTTGCAACTCGCTGAATTAATATTGAATTCTCATCTTCCTTTGAAATCATAGCAACATTCTTTCCGACCTTAGAACCATCCATTCCGATTACTATATCGTTCTCATTTAGCAAGTACTTTTCAAGATTTTCTAAATCGCCTAAAAAATATTTATCAATATCTTTTGAATGTCTAATATATCCTTCGGTTATATTAATACCTCTAAGAATAGGAATACCTGATTCGTCATCACTTAATTCTTCACTTTTAAGTGCAATTCCTGAAAACAAATCAATGTAATTTTCCAACTTCTTCTCAACCCACTCCCCATCATCCACAAACTCCGGAAACCTCAATTTCGGCACCGTTTCGCCTTCTTGCGGAAAAAGATTTTGCATCAAACCTTTTTTGTGGTCATTGAGTAGTTCCAACTTTTGGCTGTGAGTTGCAATTACTTCATCTAAGGAAGAAAGGCAGGAAGCGATTTTTTGTTGTTCTTGGGGTTTGGGAACCGAAGTTGCAATTTTGCAAATATTGGTTTTTGACAAACTTGGAACTCCACCTGCTTCATTGTGCTTTAACCAATCAATATTTTGAAAAACATAGTAAATGTATTTTGGCAAACAGCCTTTGAATGAGTAAGTATAAAACAAAGTGTCAACTGTCCAAAACTTACCTGTTAGAAACATTGGCCTGTCTATCGTACCTTTTCTTCCAATACATACACTTTCACCATCATAGAGAAAATCATCCACAGAAAGCATATATCCACCTGAACCATAGACTGGTATTTTTCCTTTTCCCAAATGTTTATAATCTCTACCGTTTCCAATTGTAAATAACTCTTCAAAAGCTTTCTCCTCCCATTCCTCCTCATTCACAAACTCCGGAAAACGCAATTCAGGTATCATTTTTTTCTCTTTATTCATTTATTTCAGGAGTTTTCTATTTTCCACTTCGTGTAACACCTTCATTTGCTGTATAGCAATTTGGTTTAATTTTATCAATCGCTCGGTTTGAGGCATTTTTTCATTGATAAAAACTGCATTCAAATTCTCCATATTGGCAAGGCAAATCAACTCGTTAATAGTAGCATAGTCGCGTATATTTCCTTTCAGATCGGGATTTGCATCGCGCCATTGTTTAGCAGTAACACCAAACATAGCCACATTAAGTACATCTGCTTCGTTGGCGTAAATGATGGATGTTTGAATTGGGGTAAGTGCTGCCGGAATCAGATTTTGTTTAATCGCATCGGTGTGTATGTGATAATTGAGTTTAGCCAGTTCGCGCTTGGCTGTCCATCCAAGTTGCTTTTGTTCGTCTTCTTTGAGGCGTTGGAATTCAAGCACCAAATAAATTTTAAACTCGGGACTTATCCACATAGCAAACTCCATGGCAATATCTTTGTGTGCATAGGTGCCGCCATATCTGCCTGCTTTTGCTTGTAAGGAAATGGCATTGGTTTTTTCTGCAAATTCTTTAACGCTTATTTTGAAGCTGTTAAGACCAGACTTATTTCTAATTGTGGCGAATTCGCCATAATTAAAATCAGGGTTGTTTACTTGTTCCCAAATTCCAATATACTCCAAGGTGTTTCTGTTGCGCAGCCAATCTGTAACGAAAAAGTCTCCGTCTTTCGCTTTTATCATGTCGGTAAGACAGATATAGTCTACATCAGCCATTTTGATTACACTTATTTCAGTGTCTTTTATTGTAATTTTTGCCACTTATTTTTAGTTTTTTCAGTCAAATTTCCTCTAATTCAAGGGTTTTATAGTGTCAATTTCTACCCCTTTTACTCATACGCTGCTAATCCTGATATTTCACGCCCCTGAGCTAATTTTTTTAATTGCGGTACCAAGTCTTCCATCAACGCCAATTCCTTTATCCTGCGTTCTTTCCAACTTAGTGCCAAAGGCTCTAACAAGTCGGTGAGTTTTTCGCCGTCAAAAATCATTCGGTTCATTATTTTCTCCACAAAGGTCTTCAGGTCAGCCGTTTGTAAACCGTGTTTGTGTGCAATGGCAGCCAGTTCCTTTTCGTTTTTCTCAACCACATAAGTTTCGTACCCTTTGCGTAAGGCGTCTGCATCTTGTCCGCTATTCCAGTCCAGCCCATTGATGTATTCCGCTAAATCTTCCTGCTCATCCATCAGGTTGGCATTGGCACTCAGCAAGCTAATTACCTGTGCCTTGGTCATTTTTTGTTTGGCAGGTTTCTTTTGCGTACTGTCGGCAATCAGGTTCATGATATAGTCGTAATCAATCACTGCAGAAGCAAAGAGCACAAATTCAAAATCCAATTGTTGAATTTCGGTTGGTGCATCTTTGCCTTCGGTTTGCTGTATTTCCCTTAATTTCCGGGCAGTTTCAATGTACGAACTTCTGAACTCTTGCAAAGTTTCCTTTGGCAAAATAGCTTCAATCCGGGCTTGTTGCTCTTCGTTGATGTCGGTATATTGGTCTAATTGGGTTTTGAGTCGCTGCACTTCCTTGAAATTTTTCACAAAAGCAATGCGTGCGGCATTCCCTTTCAGGTTATACACTTCCTGCGGTTCGCTTACCAAATTATGCTCCTGCATAAATACGCCCAACTTCTCAACTGCTTCCTTGTATTTATCAATCACCACCGGTGCAGGGTCGACCAACCAGATTTCTTTGGCTTTTCCGCTATCTTCGCCTGAGAAAAGGGCAATGGCCTGATTCACAGCATCCTGTTGCGAACGGAAATCCAAAATGTTTCCATAAGGTTTGGTGTCGTTCAGTACACGGTTGGTGCGTGAAAAAGCCTGTATCAATCCGTGGTATTTCAGGTTTTTATCCACATACAAGGTGTTCAGGTATTTAGAATCAAAACCCGTGAGCAACATATCCACCACAATGGTAATGTCAATTTTGTTTTTGTGCGGATAATCTTTGTTGCTGTATTTCTGATCTTTGATGCGTGCCTGTATATCCTGATAATATTTATCAAATTCGTAGATGGTGTGATTCGTCCCAAATTGCTGATTAAAGTCGGCAATAATGGTTTTGAGTGCTGCTTTCTTTTCTTCCGGATTTTGTTTGTTATCTTCTTTCTCCTGCGCTAAATCTTCTTGTATCTGCTGTATGTCTTTGTTGCCTTCGGCAGGCGGAGAAAACACACACGCAATGTTCAAAGGTTTGTAATCAGGTAGAGACCTTGCATGCAAGGTCTCTACAGTTTTGAATAATTGATAATATTCAATAGCACTGTTGATAGAAGACGTTGCCAATAGGGCATTGAAACGCCTCGAATTGGTTGCTGCATTGTGTTTGTCCAAAATAGATTCCACCACTGCCTGTTGTGCGACCTCACCCCCCGACCTTTCCGAAGGAGCAGGAGTTTTGTCGCGTCCGGCAAGCTCAGCGCGGGCTTTGTAATAATCAATGTGGAAACGCAATACATTTTTATCGTCGATGGCGTGGGTAATGGTATACGCATGTAATTGCTTTTCAAAAATATCTTCCGTGGTTTTGTACGAAGCCTCTTCACCTTCACGAATTTGATACGTGGCATTTGTATCAAAAATGGGTGTTCCGGTAAAACCAAACAATTGCGCATTCGGGAAAAACTCTTTGATGGCTTTGTGGTTGTCGCCAAACTGCGAACGGTGACATTCGTCAAAGATAAATACCACACGCTTTTTGCTTAAAGTTTCTAAACGTTCTTTGTAGTTTTTCTTGTATGTGCCATCCAAAGCCAGTCCCAACTTTTGAATGGTGGTAACAATCACCTTGTCGGCATAATCGGTCGATAACATACGCCTTACCAAGGTTTCGGTATTGGTGTTTTCTTCTACACTGCCTTCCTGAAATTTATTAAACTCTTCACGTGTTTGTCGGTCGAGGTCTTTGCGGTCAACCACAAACAAACATTTTTCAATATCCGGATTATCTTTCAGTAGGGTAGAAGCTTTAAAAGAAGTCAATGTCTTACCGCTTCCAGTGGTGTGCCAGACATAGCCATTACCCCGGTTTTGGTGTATGCAATCAACGATGGCTTTCACCGCATAAATCTGGTACGGTCGCATCACCAGCAATTTCTGTTCGCTCTCAACCAACACCATGTACTTGCTAATCATCTCGCCAAGCGTACATTTTTTAAGAAACCTATCGGCAAAATCTTCCAGGTAATTGATTTTCTTATTGCCCTCGTCAGCTAATTCGTAAATTGGTAAAAACTGTTCATCGGCATTGAAACTGAAATGCTGATTTTTGTTATTGGCAAAATAATACGTTCTATTGCTGTTACTTACAATAAACAACTGCATGAAACACATCAATGTATTGCTATATCCGTTTCCGGAATCGTTTTTATAATCCACGATTTGTTGCATGGCCTTACGTGGCGAAATATCTATTTTCTTCAATTCAATTTGCACCACCGGCAAACCGTTAATCAGTAAAATAATGTCGTACCGGTGATTGCTGTTTTCGGTATTGATGCGTAACTGATTGATAACTTCATAGTCGTTTTTGCACCAATCTTTGATATTTACCAGAGTGTAATGCAAGGGCGTACCATCTTCGCGTTGAAAGTAATTCCGTTCACGAAGCATCTTCGATGCTGCAAATACATCAGGATTGATGATTTCTTCACGCAAACGTAAGAATTCATTTTCAGTCAGATGAACACGGTTTAGTGCTTCAAACTTAGTTTTGAAGTTTTGTTCGAGCGTTTTTCTATCGACGATGTCCGGACGATAGTTGTACTTCAATTCTGTTAATTGCTTGATCAGATTTTCTTCTATTTGATTTTCTTTAATCATTTGATTTCTTTGAGTAAATCTTTAGGATGCAAGTGTTTTTTGATAATGTATATGGGGTAATAAGACTGAGTGCAAAAATAGGGTTTAATTTTTTATTTATGTCATTTTGACATCTCAATTTTATACTCAAAATAATCAGGGCTTATCAAATCTTTTATCAAGGTTAGAAGATTTACATAGATTTTGGGCAACTCTTTTATTCCAAATATCTCAATTTTCTCTCAATTTGAAATATTATGCAAACATACAAGGCATGTGTTAGGTGCTAGGCGTTTTTTACAATGATTTACTTTGATTGATTTTTAATGCATCTTCAATATCAATATTTTCTAATAAGGCTGTGTAGAATATTTTTTCTACAAAAAAATTGACAAAAATAAAAATCTCTTTGATTTCATTCGGATTGCTTTTCATTTTATTTAAATACGATTTGCCAAATACACGAACAAAATTAACAATCTGATTCAATTCCCTTATCTCTTTTAAACTCTTACTCTTACCATAACTTCTTATTTTATTATTCAAACTTTTTTGATAAAAATATTCAAGTTGTTGAGGAATGACAATCTTGTTTCTTTTGCTCAAGGAAGCGATATACTTTCTATTTAGTTGATTTAAACTATCAATAATTACTGTGTTATATATTGCGCTAAATCCTATACTTTCTAATTGAGAACAATCAGAGAAGTCAACATTAGATAATATACCGTAAAAGTTGCTGTTTTTAATTTTGCTCTTTTTTAACTCAATATTATATAACTCGGAATAAAACTCTACTTCTTCAAAAACGCTGTAATTAAAATTTATTTCACCAAGTGTAGAAACAAAATATGTGTTTTTAAAGTATGAAAAGGATAGATTTATATCAAAAAGACAGCTACTAATTTCTATCGGACCTAGTTCATTGTTTCTTGTGTCGATACCCAGAAATAAATCTTGAAAATCCCAGCTATAACGATCGTTTGAATTTAGGAATTCTGCAAGAATATTACAATCAACTTTATACTCTGTGTTAAAAAGAATAGGTTGTTCTTTATTTGAAATATTATTACATAGATTATTACCAACCATTAAAGCAAATCCTTTGTCAATATGATTTGTCAATTTTCCAATCGAATTGTTTCTAATAAGATTGACTTCTTTATCAAATAAGTTTATTCTAGATTCTGTTCGAGTTAATATATACGAGTCATTTGAATTTAGAATGTCTGCTGAAAGTTGAATAATTCTATCAATGTGACTTTTACTGATTTTAGTAGACACTTTTTAATCTTTAATACTGAAAAGCTAGACAGATCAGAAAGCATTATACTGAAAAACTAGACATATCAGAAATATTCATACTAAAAAGCTAGACATATCAGAAATCATCATAC
>JAUSNQ010000007.1 GCA_030655595.1 Paludibacter sp. | reverse complement strand
ACGCTGGACGGCATGGATTACCAGAAAAATCTGAATAAAATCTCAACGCTTGCCCAAATAGATTCGGATCAACAAACCCGAATCGACACCACCACACAAAAAATATCAGCCAGCACCGACAAAATCGAAAGACCTTCAATCCGACTATCTACTCGTCACGGAAAAGCTACCATCGAAGAGACGTCCAGGTATCTGCAAGATAAATTCAGACAGGAGTTTTCAAGGTCAAAAACTATTCTCGATCAGGCAGTCTTCAGGTGGTTAAGGGAAAGCAACCGCAAAGGAATCAGCGAAAGAGTTAATTTTAAAGAACTTAATAGCATCCTCGAAAATTATTTGTTGAGCAACGGCGTTGATCTCCCTTTCTTTTATAGCATTGTCGATAAGCGAGGTAGGGTAATTTACAACTGCAACAAAGAATTTCATTCTGACGAACCTGAGGAAGTAAGAAATATCTACAAACAACGATTTTTTCCTCTTGAAGAAAACTCGAATGAAGCTTATTTACAAGTTATATTTCCTACAAAAAAGAATTTTATCATCAGCTCAATGGGGCTATTATATCCTACTATTGTTCTTGTAGTGTTAATTTTATGCATTTTTATTGTAGCATTAATCGTTATTTTTAAACAAAAACAGTTGAACAATATTAAGAATGACTTTGTTAATAACATGACTCATGAGCTTAAAACGCCCATATCGAGTATTTCATTGGCATCGCAGATGTTACAAGATCCGGGTGTAGGTAAAACACCGGAGACCTTAAAGCACATCTCCAAGGTCATACGCGACGAAACCGGCAGGCTGAGCAGAATGGTAGAAGAAGTATTGAAATTATCGCTCTTTGAAACAGAGAGAGCTAGCTATAAAATGAGGGAAATGAAAATCAATGAGTTGATTGAGCATACCTCTGAAATATTTTCGTTGAAAGTTGCCAATAAAGGTGGAAAAATCACTACAATCCTGAAAGCAAAAGATGACATGATTTTAGCCGACGAAGTCCATTTTACCAATGTGATTCATAATTTGGTCGACAATGCTTTGAAATACAGCGATAAACCTTTGTTGCTCACATTAGAAACATGGAATGAAAAAGATAATTTAATGATCAGCATCGAAGATAACGGGATAGGCATCCATAAAGATGATCACAAAAGAATTTTTGAAAAGTTTTACCGTGTCCCAACCGGCAACAAACACAATGTAAAAGGATTTGGGTTAGGTTTGGCTTATGTTAAGAAAATTATCAAAGAACACAAAGGAACAATTAAAGTAGATAGTGAAATCAATATCGGAACAAAATTTATAATTGCATTACCAACATTTAAAAACACAGAATATGAACGATGAAAAAGTGAAAATTTTATTATGCGAGGACGACGAAAACCTCGGCATGTTACTCAGGGAGTATCTTCAAACTAAAAGTTATGATGCAGACTTACAGCCAGATGGAGAAGCAGGATACAAAGCATTTATACGTGGAAAATATGATTTATGTGTTCTCGACGTCATGATGCCTAAAAAAGATGGCTTTGCTCTTGCAGCTGATATCCGTAGCGTCAATAGCGACGTACCTATTATTTTCCTGACTGCTAAATCAATGAAAGAAGACATCCTGCAAGGATTCAAACTGGGTGCGGATGATTATTTGTCCAAACCTTTCAGCATGGAAGAACTGCTCTCAAGAATCGAATCGATTTTGAGAAGGGTTAGAGGTAAAAAAATAAAAGATGTGGTTGTATTTAACATCGGTGCTTTTGTTTTTGATGCTCAGAAACAAATACTTGCATTTGACGGTGAAAACAAAAAACTCACCACCAAAGAATCTGAATTGCTCAGATTGTTGGCTTCTAATGCCAACAACATCCTCGAAAGAAATTATGCGCTCAAATCTATTTGGGAAGACGACAATTATTTCAATGCCCGTAGCATGGATGTGTATATCACCAAGTTACGCAAATTATTGAAAGACGATCCAAATGTAGCTATTATCAACATCCACGGAAAGGGATACAAGTTGATTACGCCACAGGCGGGAGAGTAATTAAACAAGAAAAAACGGTTAAGAAATGTACCTGAGCTGCACCCCAAAAGTTAGACAAAACTTTTGGGGTGTTTTTATTTAAAACGATTTTGAATTTCTTCCTGCGTCAGAATCATCATGACCGATTTACCATCAGGCGTATAATTATGAGAGGGACAAGCAAAGAGCTGGTCAACAATCTGCGACATTTCCTCATTGTTCAGTGACTGTCCTGGAGATATAGCAGCGTTTTCAGCCAGTGACAGTGCAATTTGCTCCTGCATCGCTTCAACTGCTTCCCCTGTTGCATTTTTAACTCTTTCTACCATGTCATGTAACAATGAACCGACATCAGCAGAGCTTTTCAGTTGCGTTGGGACTCCTTTTATCTGATACTGGTATGCTTTTTCTGCCTCAAACTCGAAACCTAGATATCGCAACTCCGATTTGATCTGTTCAAAGAAAAGATAGTCGTCGGGCATGAGCTGAAAAACCTCCGGAAATAAAAGTTGCTGAGAAAAACCCCGCTTCTCCTGAATTTCTTTCATAAACTGGTCGAACAGGATTCGGATATGCGCCCGTCTTTGATCGATCATCATCATACCGGATTTGACCGAAGTGATGATGTATTTGTTTTTCAACTGAAAATATAATCCGGACCCTTCATAATCACCATTTAACTTTGACTGAAAGATCTCGGATGATTGATCATGTTTAGTTGACATCGAAGCTCCAGAATCAGGTTGCTTTTCAAAACCCCGGTACAACTCCTCCCATTCCATTTGTGGACGTTTATAGGTGGATGACCCAAATGGATTGTATGTGGGATTGAATATTGTTTTGGGAGGAGACACCTGCTCGTTGGTTGGCTGAAGAGGCATGTCAGGAACACCCTCTCTGTCGAAATCAATGGATGGAACAATATTGAACTTACCTAAAGCTTCCTTGACAGTGGCTGATAAAATTGACCACAAAGCTTGTTCATTCTCAAACTTGATTTCTGTCTTGGTAGGATGTATATTGATATCAATGGTCTGCGGATCAACTTCAAAATAAATGAAATATATGGGATTGGTCATTGGTTGTATCAAATTTTGATATGCCAGCATGACCGCTTTGTGAAAATATGGATGGCGCATGTATCTGCCGTTGACAAAGAAATACTGATGGGCCTGCTTTTGAGCAAATTCGGGTCGACCAACAAAACCATTAATATTGACCAGATTGGTCTCTGTTTCAATGCTTAATAATTGTTGATTGAGCTTTTTCTTGGCACTTCCGAAAATCTGATCGATTCTCACCTTGATATTGCATACAGGTAAGCGAAAAACTTCATCCTCTCCATCATAAAAAGAAAACTCAACATCCGGATGAACCAATGCAATGCGGTAAAACTCGTTGAGCAGATGATTTTTCTCCACACTATCGCTTTTCAGAAAACGACGACGAGCAGGCACATTAAAAAATAGATTCTTGACAATAAATGAAGTCCCTTTATCGCACTGCACCACTTCCTGCTTAAAAACGCGACTACCTGCAATTTCCACCAAAGTCCCCAGCTCATCTTCATCTCTTCGCGAACGTAACTCAACCTGCGCAACAGCGGCAATTGAAGCCAAAGCCTCCCCTCTGAAGCCCATGGTGCGGATAGAAAACAAATCATTTGCGTCCTTGATTTTAGAAGTTGCATGTCTTTCAAAAGCCATCCGGGCATCTGTTTCGCTCATGCCCTTTCCGTTGTCGGTAATTTGAATCAAACTACGACCGGCATCTTTGATTACAATTCCTATAATAGTTGCACCCGCATCAATCGAATTTTCGACCAACTCCTTCAAAACAGATGCTGGTCGCTGAATAACCTCACCGGCAGCAATTTGATTGGCAACGGAATCGGGTAATAGATGAATGATATCGCTCATAAAAATCGGTTAGCTGAGATTGCAATTTGTAAAATTCAAACTATTATCTGACTAAAAAATAGGCTATTAAAAACAAAATGAGGATGATGATGACTAAGCGGATATTTGACTGGCGGTTCTGTTTATGTGTTGAGTTCTTGTTTTTGTCTGCCAATTCTCTGAACGAACCACGTCGGATAGAAGGCCTAAAGGTAGTGTCATCAGCTTTTTCATCGCCATCTGCCATCGACTGCTCTCTCTCCTTCTTCGCCTCCTTCTTAGGATCGTAATAAATTGGTTTATACTTATAAACCAAAGGCTTATGTAATTTAAAAAAACTCATATTTTTACTTTGATAATTAATAAAACAACTCTTAGCATTTAGTACTACACTTTTCGCTCTTCGCTTTTAATTCTTAGCTCTTCGCTCTAAATAAACGCTCCATCAAACGACACAACCGCATCATTTACAAACTGACGAATCCGGGATTCATTATCCTTCTTACAAATCAACAAGACATTATCCGATTCGGCAACCAAATAACCTGAAAGACCTTCGATAACAGCGAGTTTATCGTGCGGGAGTGCGATGATATTTTCACTGCTTTCGTAAAACAAGGTTTTGCACTTCAGGGCAACATTGGCATGTTCATCTTTGTTCGACATTTCATACAATGAACCCCAGGTGCCAAGGTCTGTCCAACCAATATCAGCACAAAGTACAAACACATTATCAGCTTTCTCCATAATGCCATAGTCGATGGAGATATTCATGCAAGTCGGATATATTTCGTCGATAAAGTCCTGTTCTTTATCAGTATTATACACATCAGGCCCTGCTTTAAATTTCGATGCCACATCGGGCAGTAAAGTTTCAAAGGCTTTGTCAATCGTTTTCAAGTTCCAAAGAAATATACCCGAATTCCAGTAGAACTCTCCGGTTTCAAAAAACACCTGTGCCAATTCGGCATTGGGTTTTTCTGTGAAAGTTTTCACTTTTCGCAAATTGCCTGAGCCTTCATCAATCTGAATATACCCATAACCTGTTTCGGGGCGACTGGGTTTTATTCCTAAAGTCAGTAACGAATCATTGTGTTCAACAAAATCAAGCCCGGCTTTTAAGGTTTCTATAAAATCATTTTCCTTTAAGATGAGATGATCTGAAGGAGCAACGATGATATTTGCCTGATCAGTTATTGCTTTGATTCTGTTGATTGCAAAAGCAATACAAGGGGCAGTATTTCTGCGGTGAGGTTCCAACAAAACTTGTGTGCAATTAATTTCGGGGAGTTGCTCCAAAATGGTGTCTTTGTAGATCACATTGGAGACAATCAAAATATTTTCGGCAGGCATCACATGTCTGAATCTGTCGTATGTCATTTGTAGCAAAGAGCGTCCGGTACCGAAAAAGTCCAGAAACTGTTTCGGTCTGGTATTCCTGCTAAAAGGCCAAAAGCGGCTTCCGACACCTCCGGCCATAATAACACAATAATTCTGATTCATAGGATATTGATTTTAAATTAACATGCTTTTTTAGAAAGCACTAAGATAGTGAGATTATTTTGTTATCACAAAGAAATACAGATTTGTTTTTGTAACCATATAAGTCATATAAGTATCATATAAGCTTTTATTTAATTAACTGATAAGATCTCTCGGTGAAGTTAAAAACTCCTAGCTATATTGAATTTGATTATTTATAACTTATATGGTACTTATATGTTAAAAAAAAACAGGGTACCTGTTTTCCAGATACCCCGTTTTTATTTATTTGATACAATTGTTATTGTTCATTTTCAGATTCAACTTCAATCACATTTCGTCTTGCATCGACCTTCTTATCATACTCGTCACGTGAAAAAACGACAATTTTGTCTAAGTCACGCTGACCGGTACCTGCAGGAATTAAGTGTCCACAAATTACATTTTCTTTTAAACCTTCGAGTCGATCAACTTTTCCATTGATAGCCGCATCGTTCAATACTTTGGTTGTTTCCTGGAAGGAAGCCGCCGACATGAAGCTGCTGGTTTGTAAGGCAGCACGTGTGATTCCCTGTAAAATCTGATTGGAAGTAGCAGGAACTGCATCGCGCGTTTCTACCAATTTCATATCGCGACGTTTCAGCGCACTATTCTCATCACGCAGTTTTCGTGGAGTGATAATCTGACCGGGTTTCATAGTTGCAGAATCACCTGCATCTAAAATTACTTTTTTGCCCCAGATTCGATCATTTTCTTCCATGAACTCATGTTTGTCAATGACTTGTTTCTCAAGGAAGCGTGTATCACCCTGTTCCAGGATTTCAACCTTACGCATCATTTGTCGAACAATCACCTCAAAATGCTTGTCGTTGATTTTCACCCCCTGTAAACGATAAACATCCTGCACTTCATTCACGATATACTCCTGAACGGCAGTAGGACCTTTAATCATCAGAATATCTGCAGGAGTTGTAGCTCCATCAGAAAGCGGTGTACCTGCGCGAACAAAGTCATTCTCCTGCACCAAAATTTGTTTGGACAATTGGATCATGTATTTCTTCACTTCGCCGGTTTTCGACGTTACACTCAACTCACGATTACCACGTTTGATTTTTCCGAAGTTAACTTCACCATCAATTTCAGCTACAACAGCAGGATTTGATGGATTACGCGCTTCGAACAATTCAGTAACACGCGGAAGACCACCCGTGATATCACCGGCTTTACCAACAGCACGTGGAATCTTAACCAGCATCTGGCCGGTTTTAATTTTCGCACCATTATCCAGCACCAGGTGAGCACCCACAGGCAAGTTATAGGTACGCAACACATCACCTTTGGTGTTCACAATGTGAGCACTTGGTACTTTGTTACGATCTTTTGATTCAATGATAATTTTCTCACGCAATCCGGTTGCTTCATCAATGTCAGTCTTGAAAGTTACATTCTCAACAACATCTTCGAAAGCAATCTTACCTTCCATTTCTGCAATGATTACCGCATTAAACGGATCCCATTCGCAAACCAACTGTCCTTTCGTTCCGGTTTCTCCATGTCTCACATACAGTTTGGAACCATAAGGTACGTTTTGTGTAGTAAGCGTAATACCAGTATTGACGTCAATCACACGCATTTCAGCAAGACGACTAACAACTACTTCATAGGCAGAACCACTTTCATCTTTTACCTCTACGGTACGCAACTCGTCAAATTCAAGACGGCCATCGTAACGCAAAGCTATTTTTGATTCAGCGGCGATATTAGAAGCGATACCACCGACGTGGAAAGTACGCAGGGTTAACTGTGTACCGGGCTCACCAATTGACTGCGCAGCAATAACACCGACAGCTTCACCTTGATGAACCATTTTACCGGTCGCCAAGTTACGTCCATAACATTTCGCACAGACACCCTTTTTCGATTCACAGGTCAAAACCGATCTGATTTCAACGCGTTCGATTGGAGATTCCTGAATTTTTTTAGCTAAAGACTCGGTAATCTGATCTCCGGTTGCAACAATCATTTCTCCTGTTAAAGGATGGAACACATCGTGCACGGAAACGCGACCAAGAATTCTTTCATACAAAGAAGAAATTACTTCTTCATTATTCTTCATTTCGGTAGCGACCAAACCACGCAAAGTACCGCAATCATCTTCATTGATGATCACATCCTGTGAAACATCCACCAGACGTCGGGTCAAGTAACCAGCATCGGCAGTTTTCAGGGCAGTATCAGCCAAACCTTTACGAGCACCGTGAGTTGAAATAAAGTATTCCAACACCGATAAACCCTCTTTAAAGTTCGACAAAATCGGGTTTTCAATAATCTGACCACCTTCAGCACCTGATTTTTGGGGCTTAGCCATCAAACCACGCATACCGGAAAGCTGACGAATTTGTTCTTTCGATCCACGCGCTCCGGAATCCAACATCATATATACTGAGTTGAAACCCTGATCGTCACTGGCCAATTGTTTCATTAATATATTCGACAACTTGGAATTGATATGTGTCCAGGTATCGATAATCTGGTTATAACGTTCGTTGTTTGTAATGAAACCCATGTTGTACAGGTTCATAATCTCATCAACTTCAGCATTACCTTCTTTTACAAGTTCTTCTTTTTCAGGCGGGATGATTACATCACTCAAATTGAAAGAAAGTCCACCTTTGAAAGCCATGCTATAACCCAAGTCTTTGATATCATCCAGGAACTGAGCAGTACGAGAAACTCCGCAGGCTTCAATCACGTTACCGATGATATCACGCAAAGATTTCTTAGAAAGCAATTCGTTGATATAACCAACCTGATGAGGTACACATTTATTAAATAAAATTCTACCTACAGTTGTTTCAATGATTTTTTCGATTGGATCACCCTCTTCATCAATATCAAAAGTACGAACCTTGATCCAGGAGTGAAGTGCCACTTTGCCTTCATTATAAGCAATTTCTGCTTCTTCAGGCGCATAGAAAATCAATCCTTCTCCTAATGCTCCCGTACGGGGTTTTGTAATGTAATACAATCCAAGCACCATGTCCTGCGAAGGAACGGTAATAGGAGCCCCATTGGCCGGATTCAAAATATTATGTGAAGCAAGCATCAACATTTGAGCTTCAATAATCGCTTCATTTCCAAGGGGAAGGTGCACAGCCATCTGGTCACCGTCGAAGTCGGCATTGAAAGCCGTACACGAAAGTGGATGTAACTGAATAGCCTTACCTTCAATCATTTTAGGTTGGAAAGCCTGGATACCCAAACGGTGCAAAGTCGGAGCACGGTTGAGCAATACAGGATGACCTTTCATCACGAACTCCAAGATATCCCAGATAACCGGGTCTTTGCGATCGACAATCTTTTTGGCTGACTTCACCGTTTTCACGATTCCGCGCTCAATCAATTTGCGAATGACAAACGGTTTATAAAGTTCAGCGGCCATATCTTTCGGTATACCGCATTCATGCATTTTTAATTCCGGACCTACGACGATTACCGAACGTGCAGAATAGTCGACACGCTTACCCAATAAGTTCTGACGGAAACGACCTTGTTTACCTTTCAAAGAATCAGAAAGTGATTTCAACGGACGGTTGGCATCAGTCTTAACAGCACTGGATTTACGTGAATTATCGAACAATGAATCAACAGATTCCTGAAGCATACGCTTTTCGTTGCGCAAAATCACTTCAGGAGCTTTGATTTCAATAAGACGTTTCAGACGGTTATTACGGATTATAACACGACGGTACAAGTCATTCAAGTCGGAAGTAGCAAAGCGACCACCATCCAACGGAACAAGCGGACGCAATTCTGGCGGAATTACCGGAACGATTTTCACAATCATCCACTCCGGTTTATTTCTGTTTCTGGAAGCACGGAACGACTCAACAATCTGGAGGCGTTTCAGGGCTTCATTTTTACGTTGTTGAGAAGTGTCATTACCAGCTTTGTGGCGTAAATCATACGAAAGCTCGTCCAAATCAAGTCGGGACAATAAATCATAAATAGCATCAGCGCCCATCTTGGCAATGAATTTATTCGGATCGGTATCGTCTAACATTTGATTTTCACGTGGAAGTGTTTCCAGCAAATCCAGGTATTCTTCTTCTGAAATTAATTCATTATTAACGATATTTTCGCCATTATCAGCTTCACCAGCCTGGATAATTACATATTTTTCGTAATAGATGATTGCATCTAATTTTTTTGTTGGCATGCCGAGCAAATAACCAATTTTATTTGGCAATGAACGGAAATACCAGATATGTGCAACAGGAACAACCAATTGGATATGTCCTACGCGCTCACGACGAACTTTTTTCTCAGTAACTTCAACCCCACAACGGTCGCAAACGATACCTTTATAACGTATCCGTTTGTATTTTCCGCAATGACATTCAAAATCTTTGGTCGGACCAAAAATTCTTTCACAGAACAACCCATCGCGTTCCGGTTTGTAAGTACGGTAATTAATCGTTTCCGGTTTGAGTACCTCGCCGCTGGAAATTTTAAGAATTTCTTCCGGAGATGCAAGCCCGATCGAAATTTTATTAAAATTACTCTTTAATTTATTTTCAGTTTTAAAAGCCATATACTTTGTTTTTCTTTAACTGTGTTGTTGTAAAAACACTATTCTAAATTAACACTCAAGCCCAAACCTCTTAATTCGTGTAACAACACGTTCAGCGATTCAGGAATTCCCGGAGCAGGCATTGGCTCACCTTTTACGATAGCCTCATAAGTACGTGCACGGCCTAATACATCATCAGATTTCACGGTCAGGATTTCCTGCAGGATATGTGCCGCACCGAAAGCTTCCAGTGCCCATACCTCCATTTCACCAAAACGTTGTCCCCCGAATTGCGCCTTACCACCAAGTGGTTGCTGCGTAATAAGAGAATACGGTCCGATTGAACGGGCATGCATTTTATCTTCAACCATGTGACCTAATTTCAGCATATAAATTACGCCGACTGTAGCTGTTTGGTCGAAGCGAACTCCTGTACCACCATCATACAAGTAGGTTTTACCATTTCTTGGCACGCCGGCTTTATCAGTCCATGCATCAAGATCTTCAATATGAGCACCGTCGAAGATAGGTGTAGCGAACTTAACACCCAATTCTTTACCAGCCCAGCCTAAAACAGTTTCAAAAATCTGTCCAAGGTTCATACGTGAAGGCACACCCAGCGGATTCAAAACGATATCTACCGGTGTTCCATCTGCAAGGAATGGCATATCTTCCTGACGCACGATACGGGAAACAATACCCTTGTTACCGTGGCGACCAGCCATTTTATCTCCAACACGAATTTTACGTTTCTTGGCAATATAAACCTTTGCGATTTGGACAATTCCCGTAGGAAGTTCATCACCAATGGTTATATTAAACTTCTGACGTTTTATCTGAGCATCTAGCTCTTTATATTTTCTTAAATAATTCAGGATTAATCTTCTGATGAGCTCATTCTTATTCGAATCCTGTGTCCATTTACCCAATTGAACAGCACTAAAATCAATCTCACGAAGTCTCTCTTCGGTAAATTTACTGTTTCTTGAAATCAGGTCGGCACCCAGAAAATCTTTCACGCCGGCAGATGGTTTGTCTGTAGTAATGACCATTAATTTTTCAATCAATGAATTACGCAACACATTTGCCTGTGCTTCAAACTCCTCATCCAAACGTGGTAAGACAGCTTTGTCGGCCAATTTGGATTTGCGGTTCTTTTGAGCTTTAGAGAACAAACGTTTTCCAATTACAACACCCGACAATGAAGGAGTAGCCTTTAAAGAAGCATCTTTCACATCGCCGGCTTTGTCACCAAAGATCGCTCTCAATAGTTTTTCTTCCGGTGAAGGATCCGATTCGCCTTTAGGAGTAATTTTACCAATGATGATATCACCCGGCTCAATGCGAGCACCGATTCTGATAATACCATTTTCATCCAAGTCTTTCGTAGCTTCTTCGCTCACATTCGGAATATCAGCGGTAAATTCTTCCACACCACGTTTTGTTTCACGCACTTCGAGCAGTTGCTCCACCACATGAATTGAGGTAAAGACATCATCGCGAACCATTCTTTCATTGATGACGATAGCATCCTCAAAGTTGTATCCTTTCCATGGCATGAATGCCACTTTCAGGTTTTTACCGATAGCCAGTTCACCGTTTTGTGTCGAGTATCCTTCGGTAAGAATCATTCCCGGTTCAACAACATCTCCTTTGCGAACTAACGAACGTAAGTCGATGGTAGTATTTTGATTTGTTTTCTGGAATTTCGGTAATTTATATTCTTTGACAGCAGTATCGAAGCTCACAAATTCCTCTTCTTCTGTTCTTTCGTATCTGATTTTGATACAATCGGCATCCACATATTCAACCACCCCTTTTCCTTCGGCAGTGATTTGAGTACGCGAGTCACGAATCAACTGACCCTCGATACCTGTACCAACGATAGGCACTTCACAACGCAATAAAGGCACAGCCTGGCGCATCATGTTCGAACCCATCAGAGCACGGTTGGCATCATCATGTTCAAGGAATGGAATCAAAGCAGCAGCAATTGAAGCAATCTGAGAAGGCGAAACGTCCATCAGATCAACTTTTTCAGGATCAACTACCGGAAAATCAGCGCCTAAACGAGATTTAACCTTGGTGCGAATAAACGTTCCTTTATCAGTCAAAGGAGCATTACCCTGAGCTACAACCAGAGCTTCTTCTTCTTCAGCTGTAAAATATTGTATGCCTTTGTCTGTAGTATCTACAACTGAATTTTCAACTTTGCGATATGGTGTTTCAATAAAACCTAATTCATTGATTTTAGCATAAATACACAAAGAAGAAATCAAACCGATGTTCGGACCTTCAGGTGTTTCAATAGGACACAAACGACCATAATGCGTATAATGCACGTCACGAACCTCAAAACCGGCACGTTCACGAGATAGACCGCCTGGTCCGAGTGCCGACATACGACGTTTGTGCGTAATCTCAGCCAAAGGATTTTGTTGATCCATGAACTGCGACAAAGCATTGGTTCCAAAGAAAGAATTGATTACCGAAGAAATACTTTTTGCATTGATCAGATCAATTGGCGTAAACACCTCGTTATCACGCACGTTCATACGTTCACGAATTGTACGGGCCATGCGGGACAGACCCACACCAAATTGGTTGTACATTTGTTCACCCACGGTACGAACACGACGGTTACTCAAGTGGTCAATATCATCAACTTCAGCTTTCGAATTAATCAATTCAATCAGATATTTGATGATTTCAATGATATCTTCTTTTGTCAATACCTTGATATCAGGATTGATAGAAAGATTTAATTTGCGGTTGATCCGAAAACGTCCAACATCACCCAGGTCATAACGCTTTTCTGAGAAGAAAAGGTTGTTAATCACCTCACGTGCTGTAGAGTCATCAGCAGGAACAGCATTCCTCAGCTGACGATAAATGTAGAGAACCGCTTCCTTTTCAGAGTTGCTTGGGTCTTTCTGCAAGGTATTATAGATGATTGCAAAATCATTTTGATTTGCATCGCCTCTGTGCAGCAGGATAGTTTGAGCACCCGATTCAAGAATATCATCAATGTGTTTACTCTCAATGATTGTTTCGCGATCGATAACGACTTCGTTACGTTCGATACTCACAACCTCACCGGTATCCTCATCCACGAAGTCTTCCACCCAGCTTTTCAGCACACGAGCGGCCAATTTTTGACCAACTGCCTTTTTGAGACTGGCTTTATTGACCTTAATCTCTTCAGCAAGGTTGAAGATTTCTAAAATATCTTTATCACTTTCAAATCCGATAGCACGTAAGAGTGTGGTTACCGGTAATTTCTTTTTACGGTCGATGTACGCATACATCACATTATTGATATCCGTGGCAAATTCAATCCATGATCCGCGGAATGGGATAATACGGGCTGAATAAAGTTTGGTACCATTCGCATGCATGCTCTGACCGAAGAATACGCCAGGAGAACGGTGCAACTGTGAAACAATAACGCGTTCCGCACCATTGATCACAAAAGTACCTTTGGGAGTCATATAAGGGATAGGACCCAAATACACATCCTGAATAACCGTATCGAAATCCTCGTGATCAGGATCTGTACAATACAGTTTCAACTTGGCTTTTAAAGGAATGGAGTATGTTAAGCCCCGTTCGACACATTCCTCAATACTATACCTGGGAGGATCTACATAATAATCGAGAAATTCGAGGATAAAGTTATTGCGGGTATCTGCTATAGGAAAGTTTTCCATGAAAACTTTATATAGACCTTCAGTTTTTCTTTTTTCTGGAGAAGTATCCATTTGAAAAAAGTCATGAAAAGATTTTAATTGCACTTCCAGAAAGTCGGGGTAGTCAAACTGGTTTTTA
>JAUSNQ010000001.1 GCA_030655595.1 Paludibacter sp. | reverse complement strand
GAGTCTAATTCGTTGGGATTAAAGTCAAACAAGCGGTGAGTTGCTGACTTTTTGTAATTCGACTGGTTTGTGTATTCATTAGCTTGATTTTTGTAAGCATTGAGTCGCTCAATTTTGCGCAGACTATCAATCGAAACCAGTGATTGTTTGAAAGATTCAATATCTGCGAGAAACAATGAATCTGTTTGGGTCTCTTTTTTTTCAACAAAAACAGGAAGAAAATAATTTGCCAAACAAGCTAAAAATATCAGGCAAACCAGCAAGATAATTCCGGCACGTTGGGAGCCGGAAAAATAGAAGAAACTTTTCCACATAATCAAACAAACAGTAAACAGGTTAAAATGCTAAATCTCAAAAAAAACTACACTTCATAATCGACGCAAGCACGAGACACTTTAACTGTCCCGATATAATCAGCCACGCGTTTGTGATCAGGATGAACCTGATAGGCGTCCAAATCAGTCATACTATCAAACTCAGAATAAAGCACCAGATCATAATTCCCATCGGGAGCATCGGGATGATTGATTCCTACTTCAATTTTTTTCAACTCTGGAATTGAATGAATGAGATTCTCAAGTTCTTTTTTGATGAATTGCATGATTTCCAACTTGGATTTACCTGCTGCCTCCCCGACAATGCCGAAAAATACGATATGCTTAATCATTGTTGATGTATGAATTTTTATATTCGGGTCGTGCTATTGCATTTATTTGCAACTGACCTTGTAACTTTTATTATTTACCCTTAAAAAATAGATTCCTTCGCCCGTTGGAATATAAAAACGCCCTGAAACCAGCTCACCACTCCAAAGAACCTGACCGGTTAAAGCAAACAACCTTACATTGTTGTTGGGTTTTGGAAAAACCAAATAAATGCCACCAGCAGTTGTATAGTAACTAAATCCGTCTGCTGAAATAATTTGCTGATTAGTCGTAGCAGCCCTTTCCGCATCTGTTCTGGAAAACTGAGCAGATCCTTCAATTTTCACTACTGAGGTTTTAGGTGGGTCATTCGACTGAGCAGAAAGCTCTGTCTGAAGAACTGCCATCAAAACAGGTAAAATTAAGATGTAAAATGCTCTGTTCATTGATCATATAAATTTTAAAAAATAGTGATATCTGTTCTCCCAACACAAAGGGTAATAATGTTCTGACTACTCGCTTCTCATCATTCTTTTCGGATAATCGACCGTATAATGCAAGCCACGACTTTCTTTTCTTCTCAAGGCATGTTTAATGATCAGATAAGCAACGCTGATAACATTTCTGAGCTCACACAATTCTCTTGAAACAACGGATCTGTCAAATAAATCCTCTGTCTCTCTATATAAAATTTCGAGTCGACTCATGGCACGTTTCAATCTTAAATTCGACCGAACAATTCCAACATAAGTACTCATTATTTGCTCTACTTCCCTGAAACTTTGTGTAATCAACACCATTTCTTCAGGAAGTTTGGTGCCTTCATCATCCCAGTCAGGAATAAATTCTTTAAATGTGTATTTTCCAATATGTTTCACTGCATCTTTTACCGCTGCATCGGCATAAACAATCGCTTCAATCAACGAATTCGATGCCAAACGATTTGCTCCATGCAGTCCGGTACAAGAACATTCTCCCGCTGCATACAATCTGTTAATCGATGTTTTCCCGTTTAAATCGACAGTAATACCTCCACAAACATAATGCTGGGTTGGCGAAACGGGAATATAATCTTTCGTAATATCTATGCCACTTTCCAAACATTTTTTATAGATATTCGGAAAATGAGTTTTGGTTTCTTCGGCATCTTTATGAGTCACATCTAAATAAACATAATCATGCCCTCTGGTCTTCATCTCATTATCAATAGCTCGTGCAACAATATCGCGAGGAGCAAGCGATCCTCTTTCATCATACTTCTGCATAAACTCGCTCCCATCTCTACAGCGTAAAACTGCTCCATAACCGCGGATTGCTTCTGTTATCAAGAATGTAGGTCTATCACCGGGGTGATACAAAGCAGTCGGATGAAACTGAACAAACTCCATATCTTTGATGGCCCCACGTGCCCGGTGGACCATAGCTATTCCGTCTCCCGTAGCCACATCTGGATTTGTTGTAGTGGCATACACATTCCCAATACCACCCGTTGCTATCATCGTTACTTTCGCCAAAAAAGTATGGATGTGGTTAGAATGTTGATTGAGCACATATGCACCATAACATTCAATATTAGGAGAATGAAGAGTTACAACCTCTCCCAAATGATGCTGGGTTAAAATTTAAATTGCAAAAGCATTCTCAAAAACCTCAATATTCTTATCCGACCGAAGTTTTCGTATGAGTGCCTTTTGCATCTCGAAACCAGTATTGTCTTTGTGATGTAAAATTCTGAATTCGCTATGACCGCCCTCTTTATGCAAATCAAATTTACCGTTTTCATCCCTATCAAAATCTATACCCCATTTCAACAATTCTTCAATTTGCGCAGGAGCTTCTTTAATCACTTTCTCCACAGCAGCCAAATCACAATGTCCATCGCCTGCATCAAGTGTATCTTTGATGTGTTTTTCAAAACTATCCGGATTATAGGTGACCGAAGCGATTCCACCCTGCGCATAAGCTGTGTTTGTATCTTCCAAAACAGACTTGCTCAACAAGGCAACCTTCCCATATTTGGATACTTTCAAAGCAAAACTAATTCCTGCAATACCACTGCCAATAACCAAAAAATCAAATCTTCGTGTCACAATATATCCTTTCTCAGATTTTCTTAATAAAAACCCGGCGTTTTTTATGATTTATATGTTCAAAATTATCCCATTGGGACGACATTTTTATATTGGTTTCCAATTCAGGATTGCTTTCTGCAAATTGATAACCGTTCTTAGCTGCAACAGGCATCATTTCCGTAAAAATAATGGAGTTAACCCCTTTATTTTGGTAATCAGGATGTACTGCCATCAAGTATAAATCAATGATGTCATTTTTATTTAACGCACGCAACATGTATAGCCATCCGAATGGGAGGAGCTTGCCCTTTGCTTTCTGAAGCGCTTTTGTAAAACTAGGCATAGAAATACCCAAAGCAACTAAATCATTCTTTTCATTCGCAACCAAAAAGACAGTGTCCAAACGGAAGAAGCTGAAATACAACTTGATATAAAAATAGATTTGTGCTTCGTTGAGTTTGGTAAATCCAAATAAATCCTGATAGCTGACATTCAACAAGTCAAATATTTTTTTTGCATATTGATTCACCAAATCCTTTTTCGACTTAAATTTTAATGCCCTTAGTTGATATTTTTCCTTTACGAGCTCTGAAATGCGAAGAAACCTTTCAGGCAAAACTTCAGGAACTGTAATTAAATACTCATTCCAGTCTGCTTCTTTTGCAAATCCGAGTTTCTCATAGTGCTCGATGTAATAGGGATAGTTATAAATGGTTGCGAGCGTTCCCAATCGATCAAATCCTTCAATCAAAGCTCCTTCATTATCTAAATCGGTAAATCCCAGCGGGCCATGCAAATGCTCCATACCATTTGATTTTGCCCATTGTTCAACAGCATAAAAAAGTGCTTTTGAAACCTCTGAATCATCAATAAAATCGACCCAACCAAATCGGGCATTCTTGTGGTTCCATGTTTCATTGGCAACAGGATGTATGATGCCTGCAATACGCCCAACAATTTTATTATCGCGATACGCCAGAAAATAAGCCGTCTCACAAAAGTCTAATGCCGGATTCTTCCCTTTCGATAAATTCATCAGATCATCCATCATCAAAGGAGGTGCAGCAAATTCGCAATCCTTGTACATGTTGATTCCGAACCAAATGAACTTTTTCAAATCCTTCTTCGTAATGACTTCTTTGATAATGATTGACATAGTGATTTCTATTTCGTTATGTTTAATTTCAGCTATAAAATTAAAGCAATATTTTAAATCTACAACAATACAATGATTAATTTAGTTTCTTTACCAGATAACACCTCTGAATATCAAGTCTCTATTCTCTACTAAATTTTGGCTTTCTAATGTAAAACAGCAATAGCATAGCCAAAGCGGTTCCAATCCCTGTGGTATATGATAACATCGGTGATAAGCCAAAACCTTCACGAGCTAAAAGTATATAAGTCACGGTGACTGCAGTCATGAAAATGGCTGGAATCAGAGAAATAAAATAAAACTTCTCTCGTTTTGCCAAATAGACGGTAATCGCCCACAAGGTAAAAACTGACAACGTTTGGTTCCACCAGGCAAAATACCGCCAGATTATATCAAAATTCACTTGCAAAATCATGAAAGTAATGATGAAAATAGGGATAGCCAATACAAGTCTGTTTTTAAAAGATTTCTGTTCAAATTTTAAGAAATCTGCAGTCATAAGGCGTGCTGAACGCAACGCTGTATCTCCGGTTGAAAGTGGAGCTGCAACAACACCCAGTAAGGCTAAAAATCCACCAACTGGTCCTAACCACGATTTAGAAATTAAATCCACTACTACAGCGGGTTTATTTGCAGTAGGTGCTAATCCGGCTACAAAATCCTGAAGACCCTCAATTGAACCGAAGAAACTGGATGCAGCGGCTGCCCAAATCAGAGCAACAATGCCCTCAGCTACCATTGAACCGTAGAAAATTCGTCTACCGTATTTTTCATTTTGTATGCAACGGGCCATCAAAGGCGATTGTGTTGCATGAAAACCTGAAATTGCCCCACAGGCTATTGAAATAAACATCATTGGGAATATCGGCAGATTTTTAGGATGTTGATTGGCAAAACCAGCTGTAAATTCAGGTATTGGAGCATTGTTTACATACATGGCAATTAAAATACCAGCTGCCATAACAAGCAGAGCGACACCAAAAACAGGATAAATCTTACCGATTATTTTATCAATCGGGAGGAGGGTAGCTAAAATATAATAGGTAAAAATAATGATTGCCCACCAAGTCACACCTAAGTTATTAAAACTCATATTATTCAGCAATTCAGCAGGTCCCGAGACAAATACAGCTCCTACCACAACCATCAAACCAATGGAAAAGAAACGCATGAACTGTTTGATACTTCTTCCCAGTTCCCTTCCGACTAATTCGGGCTGACCGGCTCCATTACTTCTTACCGACATCATACCGGACATATAATCGTGCACAGCACCACCGAAAATAGTACCCAACACAATCCACAAAAAAGCTGCCGGACCGTACATAATCCCCATGATAGCTCCGAAAATCGGACCTAATCCTGCAATATTTAAAAACTGAATTAAAAACACTTTCCACCAGGGCAGGGGAACATAATCGATTCCATCCGGATGCGCAATTGAAGGAGTAGGTCTGTTGGTGTCTATTCCAAAAACTCGTTCTGTGATTCGACCATAAATGATATAGCCAACTATCAAAAAGACGATTGAAAGGGTAAATGATATCATGATTCTTCGGTTGATTTGGTTATACTGAATCTATTTCCAAAAATTCAACCGCAAAAGTAATCATTTTTTTTAAAGCAAGCTACCTATCTGATAGACTAAAAATGCGACAACCCAGGCAAGTGCCGTTGTATAAACCATTGTAAAAATTGCCCATCCCCAGTTTGACTCTTTTCGAATAGCTGCAATCACTGCAACACAGGGAAAATAAATCAGAATAAAAAGCATAAAACCGATGCTAGCCAAAGGAGTAAATACATGTTGTCCTTTTAAGGTACCTGTATTGTGTTTCTGCTCTTTGATTTTGTTTTTTAATGTCTCCTGATCTTCTCCTGTACCGGAACCTGACTGATACAGAACCGCCATGGTACTCACTACAATTTCTTTAGCTGCCAATCCGGTCAATATACTTACTCCCATTTTCCAATCATATCCAAGCGGACTAATAATCGGCTCAATGGCATGCCCCATCCTGCCTATATACGATTTTTCCTGTCTTTCAGCCTCTCTTGAATACTCCAGAGTTTGTAACAAAGCTGTCTTTTCTTCATTTAGGAGCAAATCGTTTTGTTCAACTGCCAGCATCTCGGCATCATAATCGACAGATAACACTACATTCCGTGGAAAATAACCCAAAGCCCAAATTAAAATGGACGCAATTAAAATAACATTTCCCATCTTTTTGAGATATTGCTGACCTTTATGCCACATGTGCATTGCAGTATTGCGTAAGGTCGGAATGCGGTATGGTGGTAATTCCATGACAAAAGGAACATCTTTTTTGGCAAAAGCTATACGTTTCATTATCAAGGCAGTCACAATAGCTAAAATAATTCCAAAAATATAAATCGAAAACAATACAACTCCCTGATTTTTCGGAAAAATAGCAGAAATTAGCAGGACATAGACAGGTAAACGAGCACTACATGACATGAAGGGTGTAATAATCATGGTCAAAATTCTATCTTTCCGGTTCTCCAAAGTTCTGGTAGCCATGATTGCCGGCACATTACATCCAAAACCCATGATCAGGGGAATAAATGATTTCCCGTGCAGACCAATTTTATGCATCAGTTTATCCATGATAAAAGATGCTCTGGACATATATCCGGAATCTTCCATCAATGAAATGAAGAAAAATAAGATGAGAATGTTGGGCAAGAAGATAATAACTCCGCCAACACCGCCAATGACTCCATCCACCAACAAATCTCTCAACGCTCCCTGATTCATGATGCCGGCAACCCAATTACTCAGCAAACCGACTCCCGTATCAATCCATTCCATGGGAAAGCTACCCAAGGTAAAAGTAGATTGAAACATCAACCACATGAAAAATAGAAAAAACGGAAATCCCCAAAACCGGTGGGTAAGCAAATCGTCAATTTCGCGAATTACACGTTTTGCTTTCTTTGATTCTTGGTATGTTTCGCGAAGTGCACCGGAGATAAAACCGTATTTAGCATCTGTCATAATCGTCTCCGAACTCTCGCCATACTCCTTTTCCAAAAAGCTGATATTCTTCTTTGTAGCACTTTTTATGTTTTCATAATTGGGGAATTTCTGAAGCCTCTCTTTGGTGGGTTTATCATGTTCCAATAATTTCACAGCCAGAAAACGTGATGAAATTTTATCGGTGATAGAAGGATTTCTCCAAATTTCATCCTGAATCTCTTTGATACTATCCTCGATCAGTGTTCCATAATTGATGTGTACATGTCGCACAATCGGATCCTGATCTTCGTAAACCTCTATCAACTTTGAAAAAAGTTTCGACACCCCTTTTCCTTTTGAAGCAACAGTTGGGATAATTGGAATCCCGATCATTTTGCCTAAGGATTCATAATCAAACCTGGCACCTTTCTTCTTCAACTCATCGTACATATTCAAGGCAATTACAACCTTGATATTCATATCAATTAGTTGGGTAGTAAGAAATAAATTCCGTTCTAGATTGGAGGCATCAATCACATTGATAACAATATCCGGCATTTTATCAATGATATGAGAACGCACAAACAATTCTTCGGGAGAGTATTCGGTGATTGAATATGTTCCTGGTAAATCAACTATATTGAAGGTGTATCCTTCATGTTTATATTTTGCTTCCTTGGCATCTACGGTAACACCACTGTAATTACCAACCCTTTCGTGAGAACCTGACGCAAAATTAAATAATGTAGTTTTTCCACAATTCGGATTACCAACCAATGCAACATTGATAATTTTACCTTTTGCTAATGCAGATATCTTTAAAGTCTCATCGTCGATTATACCCTGATAATCATCTAAATTTATATCATCTGCCAAATCAGTGGAGACAACTTCGACCAACTCAGCCTCACTGCGTCGCAATGAGATCTTATATCCCATGATTTCATACTCAACCGGATCAAGTAAGGGAGCGCTTTTGATAACAGTCACTTTTTTCCCTTTTACAAATCCCATTTCAGTAATGCGTTTACGAAATGCACCCCGACCGAGGACTTTCGTAATGATTGCCTCGTCACCAGTTTTTAAATCAGAAAGATATGTATTGTCAGTAGTCATATTTTTAAAACTTCAGATTACAAAGATAAAATATTCAATTGTAATTTATTATCCCCTATAATGATGATTTTTCGATTGAGCACATGGCTACTTTCAGGTATGTAATTCATATTAAAAATCCCCGACAACAGGATGCTATCGGGGATTGATATTTATCAGTTTTGAATTATTTCACTGAATCCATGTGTGCAATTAAATCCAGCGTTTTGCAAGAATAGCCCCACTCATTGTCGTACCAGCTTACTAATTTCACGAAGTTACCGTTCAAGGCGATACCAGCATTAGCATCAAAAATTGAAGTGCGAGCATCGTGGATGAAGTCTGTTGAAACCACTGAATCTTCAGTATAACCAAGAATTCCTTTCATTTCGTTTTCAGAAGCTTTCTTAACGGCAGCTTTGATTTCGTCGTAAGAAGCAGATTTTTCCAGACGAACAGTCAGGTCAACTACAGAAACATCAGCAGTTGGAACACGGAAAGCCATACCGGTCAGTTTACCATTCAATGAAGGAATAACTTTACCTACTGCTTTTGCAGCACCTGTTGAAGATGGAATGATGTTGCCCAGGATTGAACGACCACCTCTCCAGTCTTTTGAAGATGGAGCATCCACAGTTTTCTGAGTATTGGTAGCAGCATGTACTGTTGTCATCAAACCTTCAAGAATACCGAAATTATCGTTGATAACTTTTGCCAAAGGAGCCAGACAGTTTGTAGTACAAGAAGCATTGGAAACGATATCCATATCAGTTTTGTAAGCATCTAAGTTTACACCACAAACGAACATAGGAGCGTCATTTGAAGGAGCAGAGATCACAACTTTTTTAGCACCACCTGCTAAGTGAGCTTTCGCTTTGTCGATTGTTGTAAAAACACCTGTTGATTCAACTACATAGTCAGCACCAGCAGCACCCCAGCCAATGTTAGCGGGATCTTT
>JAUSNQ010000204.1 GCA_030655595.1 Paludibacter sp. | reverse complement strand
AAAGCTATCCCGACTCAGGTAATCCAACCTATCCATGTCTAATTGCCCAGAAACCAATTGATGGAGAAATAATTTTGGATATTTATTTTGAAAAATAGCAATTGATGTGTCTAATTTTCCTCCAAACTCCTGGTTGATTTTCTCCATAATCAACAAAGAAATCTCTTCATGACTAACTCCGGGAACCAAACTATGCTCCAATGCATGCGAAAAAGGTCCGTGTCCTATGTCATGAAGTAAAATGCAAGCCTTAACTGCCGATTCTTCTTCGGAAGTGATTGCATGTCCAGTCAGTCTCAACTGGCTGATGGCTTCCCCCATCAGATGCATCGCACCCAAAGAATGTTGCAAGCGGGTATGTTGGGCTCCCGGATAAACATAGGACGAAAGTCCCAGTTGTTTGATTCTGCTTAAGCGTTGAAAGTATGGGTGTTGGATAATATCATACAAAAAATCATTCGGGATATTAATAAACCCGAAGACAGGATCGTTGATGATTTTTCTTTTTGTATTCATTTTTTTTAAAACAAGCAGGTTGTAAATTAACAAGATTTAAGAATTTCGACGAGCCATTTCCATGTTTTTTGGGTAGATGCAATGTTCAATCGTTCATCGGGAGAATGTACTCCATACATTTGTGGGCCGATTGAGATCATATCTAAATGCGGGTATTTTTCTAAAAACAAACCACATTCTAAACCTGCATGGATTACTTTGATTTTCGGGGTTTCCTGAAAGAGTAGTTCGTATGCTTTTGTTGTTTGTTTCAGAATGTCAGATTTCAGGTTCGGTTGCCAACTCGGATAGCCATCGGATTGAATAACTGTTGCCCCGGCCAGTTCGAAAACTGCGAAAATTTGTGCGGCAATATCCATTTTTGAATATTCAAACGAACTGCGCTGACTGGTATTTATTTCAATGACCTGATTTTCTTTCATTTTCACAGATGCGAGGTTGGTAGAGGTTTCGACCATTCCCAACATTTTTTTGCTCATGGCAATTACACCATGCGGACAAGCATAAAGGGTATTAAGGATGCAATCTGAAGCTGCTTTCTCCATAACTGAATCAGGCAATGCATCAGATTCGAGTGTAATCCGAAGTTTGGGTTCAATGTCTTTCAACAATTCTTCTGAATCAACAATATAATGGTTCAGCATAACACGAATCGTTTCCTTTTCATGATATGGAACAGCAGCATGAGCAAAAGCTTCACGGGGAATGGCATTATGTAGATTTCCTCCTTCGAAAGCAATTATACGCAAATCCATTGTCTGATTCACTTGCCATAGAAAACGATTCAATATTTTGATGGCATTCCCAAGTCCCAAATGAATGTCACTGCCCGAATGGCCGCCTGTCAGACCGGAGACTTTTATCATGAAACCAAACAGTCCTGAAGGAGTTGGTTCCGTTTTGTAAGAAAGCAAAGCTTTGGTTCCTATTCCGCCGGCACATCCAATGAAAATTTCACCATCATCTTCTGAGTCAAGGTTAATTAAAATCAAGCCTTTTAGTAAGTTTTTTTCGAGTCCATTGGCTCCGGTCAAACCAGTTTCTTCATCCACCGTAAACAGGCATTCCAGCGCAGGGTGTTGAAGGTTGTCTGCAGCCAATACAGCCAACATCATCGCCACGCCGATACCATTATCGGCTCCCAATGTAGTTCCTTTGGCCTTTATCCAATCCCCATCAATATAGGTTTGAATAGCATCCGTATCAAAGTTGTGCACTACATCTGCATTTTTCTCGCAAACCATATCGATATGTGCCTGCAATATAACCGTTGGGTGATTAACATAAGCTGAAGTTGCTGGTTTCGATATGACCAGATTACCAACGGCATCTTTCACACTAGACAGCTGGTGTTGATTCGCAAAATCTACAAGAAATGCACTGATTTTCTCTTCTTTTTTTGAAGGGCGTGGAATTAAAGTGATTTGATGAAAAAAATTCCAAAGGCTATGTGGTTGAAGTTCAGTCATAGGAAACACATCATGAATTGAAGCACAAAGATAGTTAAAAATTCCCTTTCTATATCGTATTTTCGTTCGTAAAAGGGGGAGTAATATTTTTATCTGTCGAATATTATCAGTAAATTTGCGAATTAAATTTTCGAATATAAATCCGCGTTTGCATGTTATTTTCTCAAGTACTTGGTCAGGAAGTAGTCAAAGATCGATTGATTCGCACTGTTGTAGAACAGCGGATACCGCATGCACAATTGTTTCGGGGTCCCGAAGGAATTGGGAAATTAGCGTTAGCCATTGCTTATGCGCAATATATTTGCTGTGAAAACAGAACTGAAACCGACTCATGCGGAATTTGCCCGTCATGCGTGAAGTATGCCAAATTAGCGCATCCCGATTTGCATTTTGTTTTTCCGGTTATCAAGCCTACAGGAAAAAGTTCAGTTGTTTGCGACGATTTTATCTCCGATTTCAGGGATGTGTTTATCGATAATCATTATTTTGGTATGAATGATTGGTATGCAAAAATTAGTGATGATGCCAAACAAGGCATGATTTACGCCAATGAAAGTCAGGAGATTATTCGAAAACTGAGTTTGAAGACTTATGAGTCTGAATACAAAGTGATGATTATTTGGCTGCCGGAAAAAATGAATATTTCTTGTGCCAATAAGTTGTTGAAGATTCTTGAAGAGCCCCCTGAAAAAACGGTTTTTTTGTTGGTGTCCAATAAGCCGGATGAGATTATAACAACCATTTTATCCCGCACACAACATGTGAACATACCTTCCTTGCAGGTGGATGATATCGTTACGGCATTGCTCACAAATCCTGAAATTGATATTACACAACATGATGCACTGAATGCGGCCCGGATTGCAAACGGGAGTTATTTGGCAGCTCTGAATTTGTTAAAAGAAGGAGATGAGAAAAAACAAAATTTTGATAGATTTGTTACCGTAATGCGTTTGGCTTGGCAAGTGGGAAACCGGAAAGATCATGCTTCGTTGAAAACCTTAAAAAAATGGGCGGATGAAATGGCGCAATCCAGTGTAGGAAGGGAACGTCAGAAAGGTTTTCTGGTTTATGCCCAGCATCTGACGCGCGAGAATTTTATTTTAAATTTAAAAAATCCCGGGTTGAATTATTTAACCTCATCTGAATCAGCTTTTTCAGAGAATTTTGCCGCATTTATTCACGAAAGAAATGTGGAAGATTTGATGCTTGAGTTTGCTTTGGCTGAAAGACATATTGAACAAAATGTAAATGCGAAAATGGTTTTCTTCGACTTGGTTTTGAAGATTATCATGCTACTAAAAAGATAATATTATATGGAACATACACTCAATAGCGCAGGTTGCTGCGCAAAGAAAAAAGGTTGCTGCAGGAATTCGCATCAAAAACTTAGCACTTTCGACTGGCTTTGTGATTTGCCAGAAACACAACAAGATAC
>JAUSNQ010000199.1 GCA_030655595.1 Paludibacter sp. | reverse complement strand
GGAACATGTTAGACAAAAAATCCTTCAGGTTATTCAGTTTTTCAAATCTCACTATTCCCGTTTACCAGATAAGCGGCGACAGAATTCAAATTAATTCTCCCGAGCGAGTTGGCAGATTGCATTTTTACCCGAAAAAACCACCGAAGACTTTATCCGGGGGATATTCGGTGTACACTTGCGAAAAACTGGTGATTTTTAATTTGCTAATTACAGCAAATTGCCACCGCTCCTAAAACACGCCGGTTCCTCTTATAATTGAACCTCAAGGAATAAATATCCTCTATAAAAACTATCACCCAAATCCATTATGCTCAACCGTTCTGTTTTATCATGTTAGCAACAGCTCCTTTTTTCGACAAAAACACCTGTCAAATTATAAATCCTACAATATCAGCATATTGTAAAAATAGTTTTGTAATTTTGGGTGTCTCGATTTACAAAAACCATGTTTTTACGAGAAAAAAATGAAATAAATCAGGAAGTTTCAGTGTGCAGATTATTTCGAGAGAGTGGGGAAAGTACAAGATTTAGCCTAATATATTGGTATTTCGATCGACTTAATATGGTTTTTACTTGCGTGATGTGACAGATTTACCAGCCCGATGTGCCGATTCTACAAGCCCGATGTGCAACCATTACATCGCTGATGTATAATCATTACATCAGCTGTGTATATTTAGCATATAGTTAATGTTTCTATCAACATGTAGTGCATACGTTTGGAAAGTTCAGGCAGTTCTAAGTCAAAGTACCAATGACAAAATCGAAAGTCAGGGAGGACTTTGTAGAATACTCCTTATATGTCACCATTTTATTCTGCCTGACTAAATCATTCCCCTTTTTATCATGCTTGCAACAGCTTTCACCCAGTAATCCTCAGCATTCAAACTCTGCACCATCACAAGTTCCTTTCCGCCGTGTTTGCGGAATAATTCCAGGTAATCCTGTTCGATTTCAACAATGGTCTCCAGACAGTCAGCCACAAATGATGGCGCAACCACAAGAATGCGTGATTTGCCGGATTGAGCCAATTGAAGCACGATATCTTCGGTGAAAGGTCCTATCCAGTTTTTGGCGAAACGCGACTGAAATGCGACGGTATAATTGTCAGGAGTGATATTTAATTTTGCTGCAATCAATATGGCTGTTTCGTAACTGGTTGCTTTGTAACACAATGCACCGTGTTCAGGCATGCTTTGTTCGCAAACGCATTCGTTGCAAGCTTGTTCGGGATGAGTTTTCTCAATATGTCGGATGGGCAGACTGTGACAGGAGAAAATGATGTGGTCGAAAGTCTCGGGTTGATAAGGAATCATGCGTTGACAAAAGGCATCAATAAAACCTGCATCATCGTAGAATTGCGTGATAAAATGGATGTTTTTTACGTTTTGCATCATTTTTTTGTGTTTTTGCACACCATGTATGATGCTTCCCGTGGTTGATGATGCGTATTGAGGAAAAAGAGGCAAAACAAGCAATTCGTCATAACCGGCTTTGTCTATGTCTTTTAAAACTGTTTTGATTGCTGGATTTCCGTATCGCATGGCAGCATACACCGTCCTTTCTTCTCCAAATTCCTGCTGCAGTTTATGTTTGAGCTGTTCGAGATAATTGAGAATTGGTGAACCTTCTCCGGTCCACAATCTTTGATAAAGCCCCGCCGACTTTTTAACTCTAAAAGGAATGATAATCAGGTTGACCAAAATCTTTCTCCACAACCATGGTAAGTCAATTACAAACGGATCGTTCAAAAATTCTCCAAGATATTTCCTGACTGATTTTTTACCAGGGTCGTCGGGTGTTCCGAGGTTTATAATAAGAACTGCTTTTCGCATGATTTCATTGATTTTCTTCTTGATTCTCTTCGGTAATGATTTGTTGCGTAATATCTTTGGCTTGCTTTACCCGATCCGACATGCCGATACCATCACGCACATTCCCTGCGATAATCAAACCAGGATGGGTCTTTTCAATTTCATGGACGGTGAAAAGTCTCAACTCTGAACTGCTTTCATATTGCGGAATAGCTTTTTCATACCTGAAAATCTTGATTAAATCAGGCTTTTGCTTACATCGCATCATATTTCTAATTTCCTCCAAGACTATCTCCATGATTTCATCATCTGATTTTTCAAATATATCCGGGCGTTTTATTCCACCCATAAATACCGACAATAATGCGCCTTCTTTTGGTGCACGATTTTCAAACAAAGCCGATGGAAAAAGGACACCCAAGATATCTCTTTCTTCAGCGGAAGGCACCAAGCCTCCAAAAGCCTCCAAAGCTATGCCGTTCCACTTGTTATAACCCAAGACAACCTGTATGACTTTCGCATAGCGGATATTGGCTATCTTGTCCAGCACTTCTTCATGAATAAAAGGGAAGAGAGCAGGTGCGGCATGACCGTCGATTGTGGTGACAACCCTACGAGCTGAGATGTTGTAATCCTGATCTTCCTTCACGAAAGTACAGTGATAGCCATCTTCAATCATATGCACCTGTACAGATTTCACGGCTGTCAAAACTGCTTCATGGGGGATTGATTGCTCCAGAGTCCTAATCAGATTTTCCAAACCTCCTTTTACAGAAAACACTTCCTTGGTGACCTGTTTATCCAATTCCGACTTCGACTCCCTCCTTTTTTGGATAGCTCCCCACACAAAACTACCATATTGCTTTTCAAGTGCATAGAGTTTGGGTAGCGCAAAACGGGTTATCAACTTCTTGGGATCGCCGGCATAAATCCCCGAAATAAATGGATCCACGGCATACTTCAAAAAACTTTTTCCTAATCTGCGCTTGACTAACTTCGCTATTGATTCGTTTGGCTTGTTCTTCTTTTTGCGGAATGGCTCCCACAATACGCGTACCTTATCTCTGAAAGTAAAAAGGGGTGTCCTGATTGCTGAAACTAACCCGGTTGGCAAGGCATGCCATTTGCCTTTTTTCCAAATCCATCGCGCTTTGGATGTTGCTCCCGGAATTTCAAACTGCAACTCTAAATCATGAAATAATTGCACAAGTTCCACTGTGCTGATAACGCCGGTATTTGGACCGGATTCGAAAGTAAATCCGTTTTCGATTTTGGTTTGTATTACACCCCCGACACGCTCACTTTGCTCGAGCAGTAGCACTTTTATTCCTGCTTTATTTAAATAATAAGCCATGGTAAGACCGGTAAGTCCTGCTCCAACAATCACGATATCAGCATGTAATGTCTTCATTTTAATAAATTAATTAAAGCAATAAAGCAGGTGGAAAGACAGAAATGTTTGATCATGTTTTTGGGTTGAAAAACGGATAATCTTTAACAGCCAGAAACTCGTTGTCAAGCAATTGTTTTTCACTTCTGGATAATGGTTTGTTTAAGATTTCATCTATATTATCAACGCAAAACGAAAAATTCCTAAAATCGCCGGGTGGAATAATTACATCTGCTCCTGCTTGAATCGTGAACTTAAGAGCTGCAATTCCAAATTCTTTGTTTTCTACATCAATAGGCTTGCACCAGGATTTTTGATACCTGGAACTGTTTCTTTCGTTTTCCATCCAGCTTCGATGCGTCAATCCTTTTATAGCGAGAACTCCCATACCGCGTCTTTTTGCTTCCTGAACTGCTTTGGTTCCCCAACCGTCAAGTTTTATCATTTGCCAGTTGGTAGGAAACATGAATGAATCGAAGTCGTACATAGACATGGCGCGCAGGGCTTGCTCTTGAGAATGTGCAGAAAAACCTACTTTGCGGATTCTGCCACGCGTCATTTCCTTTTCTATCATTTCCATAACACCTTTTGGACCAAATATCTGATCAATATCTTCCGGTTTACTGATATTGTGGATCTGATAAACATCAAAATAATCTGTATGTAATAGTTTTAGTGATTTTTCAAATTCTATCTCGGCACTTTCACGTAACCTTTTAGTTGTTTTGCAGGCGAGATAATTATTTTTACGGAAAGGTTTTAATGAAATACCGAGCTTTTCTTCCGCATCTCCGTAGCTGGGAGCCACATCAAAATAATTAACACCCCTGTCCAATGCCCAGGCAACGTAATTGTCCGATGCTTGTTGGCCGTCTTGCCTTGATACTATCCCGCCATAAACAACCGGAAAAATTTCAAATCCTGTCTTGCCTAACTTTCTTTTTAATGTTTTGTTTTTTGTTGGCTTTGCAGGCTGTTCTGCAAGCAAAGTTGAACTCATCCCCGAAGCGGCTAAGGCAATAGCGCCAACGAAACTTTTTTTAATAAATTCACGCTTGTCCATAGATTGTTGATTTTGAATATTTTAATAAATTGGTAGATTAAACCTATCCGGATTATCGATCTTGACAGGTTTTGCAAAATGCACTAACATAAATATATCGAAGAACTCTATTGTCTTTACTTTGTCTTTTCTTTGGTGCCTTTTGTTTTTGATTCTCTAAACCGATTTTGAATATTGATTTTCTTGTTGATGATACGTTGGATCAAATGACGCTGCAATATTACGGATAAAAAACGAACCAACCTCAGTGACTATTAATGTTTTGTTTTCAAATTCAATTAAATTATCTGACAAAAATGTTTCGATTTTTTGTTCCGTGAACTGTGTAATTCGTATAAAATCGTCAAATTTTATCTTTTGCTCATCACAAAATGCTGGAAGATCAATCATCTTATTACACATGATTTGTTCAATTACAGCTCTGATAATTTTCTGTTCAGGTGTCAGTACAAGCCCTTTCTCTAAAGGCAATTTTCCTTGTTTCAATAAATCAATATACGGTGTTGTTTCTTTTATATTTTGAAAATATCCGTTTTCGAACTGACTGATTGCCGATACGCCAAAAGCATAAACTTGTCCGGTTGTCCGCCTGGTGCAATAACCCTGAAAATTCCGATGCAACTGATTGTTATTTAGCGCTATACTTAATTCGTCACTTGGTAACACATAATGGTCTAATCCCACTGACTGATAACCTGACTGAAGCAACAACTCCCTTGAAGAAAGAAAAATATCCATCTTCATGTTAGAAGTTAACAGCCCTTTTTTCTCCAAAATTTGCTGATGTTTCTTCAACCAAGGTACGTGTGCATATGAAAAAGTAACCAGTCGGTCGGGTTGGATAGCAATGGCCTCTTGCATGGTCGCATTAAAACTGGCAACCGTCTGTCCCGGTAAGCCATAAATAAAATCCAAATTAATTGAAACAGAAGGATTCTCACGCTTCAGAAAAGCGACAATCTCTGTCACGGGCATCGCCGGTAAATCCCGATTCACGGTTTTAAGCACTTCCACATTAAAATCCTGAATTCCGAAGCTAAATCGATTGAACCTCGCATTCAACAGACGTTGCAAATACAATTCGTTTATATGAGCAGGATGACACTCAATGGCGATTTCGGGCTGAGGAATAAAATCAAACACATCAAAAAGCATTTGGTTGATTTCTTCTATATAGCTGACATCTATCGCATTGGGAGTTCCCCCACCATAATGAATTTGTGAGACTTTTCGTTTCTTATCAATTTTTCCGGCAAGCAGATGTATTTCTGTTTTCAGGGCGTTGATGTAATTTCTTACGAGATCTTCTCCTTTATACAACATCGTATTACAACCACAGTAAAAGCATATCTTGTCGCAAAAAGGAATGTGGATATAAATCGCTATGTTTTCCGGCAGACAAGTGTTTGATTCCTCAATCATCCGGATGTAGGTCAGCTCTGAGAACGGACTCTGAAATTGATTGGCCGGTGGATAACTGGTATATCGGGGCACAGGAACATTGTATTTTTCTATTAAGACGCTGTTGATTTCCATAACTTCAATTTTACCGGATATACAAAAAATAAAATCAATAGTGAGATGACCGATAACACCACTTCAAATCCAAACAGACCGTTATACCCGATTAAATCTCCAATTTTCCCACTATAAACCGCTATCAACAGGGAACTTAAATGGGTAATTACGATTTGCACGGTAAAGTCAGTACCGGCACTGCTGGGTCGCACAGCATCCATAGAGGTCGTATAGATAATGACCGTAGATAATCCATAAGCTCCCCACAGCAAACAAATACCTGCATAAAGCTCCACGATGGATGGTGTTTGCATTGATATGAAATAAAAGAAAATCCCTGCCGATAAATTAATCAGCGCAAAAAGATAAATAGCCGGTTTTCTTCCGATAGATTTAACGATAAGTCCGCCCAGCAATGCACAAGATGCCGCAACAGCAGTCCCGACAATCCCCGACATAAAACCAATTTCTTTCACATTGTATCCCAAATCAACCATATAAGGCTTTAACATGGCCAAAATTCCGATTAGTCCGGAATAGTAAAAAATCAGGACAAGCAATCTTTTTCTGGCAAACTTCTCCTTGAAAAACAGCAGGATATCGATTGGTTTTACCCGCACTTTATTCACAACCGACAAATCATGATCAGGTTTATATATTAAAAGCGGAGCTATGGCGAATATCACAAAAGCCGCCAATATCCACAATAAATACTGCCAGCCGAGGTAGTAATAGGCTAGCAGTAAAACTCCGGTTCCAAATAAACTTCCAATAAAACTACCGCCTGATTGTATGCCATTCCCTATCGATTTTTCTTCTGGTTTCAAAACGCGGATAGCAAAAATGTCAGTAGCAATGTCCTGAGTCGCTGACGCAACAAAAGCAATAATCATCAGGATGATGATCAATTTAAAATCGGTTTGCAAGCTAAAAAAACTGATGCTCAGGATGACAAAAGCATAAAATAATTCTGAAAGCACAATCCATTTTCTGAGTTGTTGTCTGTTCGAAGCGTTATTATCAACCAGAGGTGCCCATAAGAACTTAAATATCCAGGGGAGTTTTACCAATTGCAGCAACCCGATTGACTCCAACGAATAATGTTCCTGACGCATGATGACAGGTACCACGGTTGAAAAGAAACTCATGGGGATTGATTGCGCAATGTATAAACTGAATAGGGTCGGGAATTTTAGCTTCATGGATTAAAATTTGAAAGATAAATTTACTCCAACTTGCAAAGGCTTGCCCATCTGTGCGTACGCATTGGGTCCCGACTCAAACATGAAAGCATGGTAGCTGGTATTGGTGAGGTTTTTTCCCCAGAAATCCAATTGGATATGCTTTTGTATCAGAGAAATCCGTGCGTTTAAAATTCCATAACTTGCTTCTTTCAATGTATTGGAAAGATTCCAGTAGAGTTCTCCGGTTTGACTATACAGCACATTCAATTTGATGTTGTCTATCCACTTATTATGTTCAATTTTGATGTTTTGCGTACCCTGCAGGGCGAAGGTGTGACGAGGGATATAAGGTGTAAAATGATTGTTGTAATTGACTGTTTCACTCAACACATACTCCAGAATTTCGGAATGGGTGTAGCCATAAGCAACCATCCCCTCAAAACCATAATAGGCATTGTTTTGAACGCTTATCTCAACCCCTTTGTTGTTCGACAAACCAGAATTGTCGAGATAAGAACCGCGACCACTTGGAACTGTCCGGTAAATTTGCTGGTTTTCAAGATTGGTATAAAATACTGAGCAATCCGTAAAAAAATAATCAAATACCTGCGCTTTAACACCCATCTCAAAGTTATAACTGATTTCTTTCTTAAACATCAGATGTTCTGGTCGTTCAAAAGTAGAATTAAACCCTCCCGGCTTGTATCCGGTAGCATAGGATGCATATACATGCACATTTTCATTCAACGCATAGGCAATGGCCAGTTTGGGAAGTACAACAGTATCTTTCAAGACCGGAAAGACAGTGTCTACCGATGCTTGGTACACACTGGCCTCAACGCCACGGTAAGCATATCCCATTTCCGACTGTTCATAATCGAAGCGAATTCCAGCTGTTAAAGTAAAGTTGGGCAGCACCTTGTAGCTTGACTGATGAAAAAGTGCAGCACCCGTAGTTCTGGGCGTATAAGTCTTGCTATATTTCAAAAACGTTTTGTAACTATCCACATTCACAACATTTTCCGCATCCTGCAAAAAAGCAAAAACGCCTGTAAGCCAGCTGTACCGATTATTCGATTTGGATTGAAAAATCAATTCATTGGCAAAGTTATGTTGTTTTTGTAACTGACCGGCAAAAAACGTGGAGTCGGGACCGAAATCCTGATCTATCTGTTGGTTATCATCTAAGAATTGATACGAAAGTGTATTGTTCATTTCCCAACTCAAAGCCTCATACTTCAATTTCAAAGCATTTGAAATCAGGTATCTGTCGTACCCGCTTTGCTGGTTATAGTTGATTGACCCATCAGTTTGTGTTACTTTATTATAAGGCGCATATGGATAACCACCCTGACTACTCTGATCTACATTTGACGAAAAATCCAGCGACCACCTTGCCGATATCAGGTACTGCACTTTCATTCGAAAACCGTATGAGTCGAGTTTATCAACCCGCTGATTCAGAATGGTATTGGTATGAAAACCATCCTGATGCAAATAGTTCGCTGAAATACTGTATCCAAGTTGATCTGAGATTTTCTCATAATGACCGGCATTTACCTTATAAAGACCGTAATTCCCTGCTGTAAGATGCACATGTGTTCCCTGATAATCCAGGGGTGATTTGGTTGTGATATTGATTAGTCCGCCCATGCTGTTTCTTCCAAAAAGCGTACCCTGCGGACCACGCAAAACCTCAATTTTCTGTACATCAAAAAAATCAAAATCAAAAGCAGCTTTTTCAAAATAAGGTACTTGATCGACAT
>JAUSNQ010000187.1 GCA_030655595.1 Paludibacter sp. | reverse complement strand
ACATATTTCAGCAGGTTTTGCCGCATTAAGTGGTGCCATATTCTTAGGCAAAAGAAAAGGCGTGAACGGCGATGCGCGTCCGACCAACATTCCTTACATTTTATTAGGAACCGGATTGCTGTGGTTCGGATGGTTTGGATTTAACGCTGGGTCCTCATTAGCTGCTGATGACCTTGCGGTGAGGGCTTTTGTGAACACCAACATCTCCTCTGCCACCGCCATGCTGACCTGGTTACTCCTCGATGGAGCGATGGGTAAGAAACGCTCTGCAGTTGGAGCAGCAATCGGAGCGGTTGTCGGATTGGTTGCCATAACACCTGCTGCGGGTTTCGTAACAGTCGGACAAAGTATTTTCTTCGGATTTGTTGCTTCCCTGGTAAGCTATACTGCCGTACAACTAAAAACCAAAACAAAAATTGATGACACCCTGGATGTCTTTCCTTGTCATGGTCTAGGTGGTATTGTCGGCATGATTCTAACTGGTGTTTTTGCTGTAGAGGGTGGAGTAGGAGTTGGTTTAATTCATGGCAACGTGGGACAATTCATGATGTATTTGGTTGCATTGGTTATTGTTGGCACGTTTACTTTCGGAGGTTCTTATCTCCTGTACAAAATAACCGACAAAATACTTCCTATGCGCGTAACTGCTGAGCAGGAAATTGAAGGTCTTGACCTGACACAGCATGGTGAAAAGGCTTTTGACTTGTCGACAAAATAGAAAAAATTTAGTTTTTTAGTGGTATATGTGATTTGTTTTTTTTCACCCCCGGACTGAGGAGTTCGGGGTTTTTTTTATAACTCAATTCCATCCAACAACCCCACATACAATTCTATCGCTTCCTCAATTTCCTTCACCAACACGTATTCATTGGCTGTATGTGAACGGGCAGAATCACCCGGACCGATTTTTATACTCGGGAATGGCAATAACGCTTGATCCGACAAAGTTGGCGAACCATAAAGATTGCGGCCTAAAAATTTACCTTGCACAACAATGGGATGATCGAGCGGAGTCGCTGTGGAACAAAGGCGTGTAGAACGGGCAGTGACTGTGCAATTTACCTTTTGCGTAATAATATCGAGTAATTCCTGATTGCTATACATCTCGTTCGAACGCACATCCACCACAAACGAACACTGGTCTGGCACGACATTGTGCTGTGTACCCGCATTGATTTGGGTAACGGTCATTTTCACTGGTCCCAGAAACTCAGTTTGTTCGGGGAATATAAATTTATTGAACCAGGTGATATCATCTATCGCTTTGTATATGGCATTTTCGCCCTCGTTGCGGGCAGCATGACCGGATTTGCCGTAAGCCACACAATCCAGCACCATCAATCCCTTCTCGGCAACCGCCAACTGCATGCCGGTCGGTTCGCCAACAATTGCAAAATCAATCTTAGGCAATTCCTGTAACAAGCTGCTAATTCCATTTTCTCCGGAAATTTCCTCTTCGGCAACAGCAGCATAAATCAGGTTATAACTTTGTTGCTTTTGTGATAAGATGAAAAATGTCTGAAGCAGAGTCACAACAGAAGCTCCGGCATCATTGCTGCCCAAACCGAATAACTTCCCGTTTTCAACAAGTGGCATAAAAGGATCGTGTGTCCATCCTGCCACCGGCTTCACCGTGTCGATGTGCGAACAAAGCAACATGGTTGGACGTGCAGGATCAAAACCCGGACTCATCAGCCAGATGTTATTGTCCTTGCGGGATACCGTATAACCCTGCAATTCGATGTATCGCTCGAGCAAATCAACCACTTTTTGTTCTTCTTTGCTGAAGGAGGGAATGGCGATGATGTTTTTCAGCAAAATGGTTGCTTCTTGTATATTTTCCTGATACATTTTATTTGATGAATTGATGTTTTTTCATCCAATTTGCCAACATCGCCGGCCATTTGTCGGCTTCGGGATTGGTTGGTCGCATGCCGATGCCATGTCCGCCTACAGGAAATGTATACAACTCTACCGGTACTTTGTTGGCTTTGAGTGCTTCTACAAACAATAGACTATTTTGGATTGGCACTACCTTATCGTCTTCTGCATGAAACACAAAAGTCGGAGGTGTTTTATCAGTCACCTGCAATTCATTGGAATACAAATTCACCAGCGCTTCGTCAGGCTTTTTCCCAATGAGATTCTGACGAGAACCTTTGTGTGTAAATACCGTATCCATTGTGATTACGGGATAAGCCAAAATCATGAAATCCGGACGGTTGTTTTTGGCTGTTAGGTGTGTTCCGGCTGTAGAAGCTAAATGTCCACCCGCCGAGAAACCCATGATGCCAATCTTCGACTTATCAACTTGCCATTCCTTCGCACGTTTGTGGATGATTTCAAGGGCAGTTTGCGCATCTTTCAACGGGATTTCGTGGTGACCGTTTGGCATGCGGTAATACAGCACAAAAGCTGTCACGCCCAATTTATTAAACCACTGAGCAATTTCTTCTCCTTCTTTGATGACCGAAACGCCGGTATAGCCGCCACCCGGACAAATTAACACGGCTGTGCCGGAATTGCTTGATGCGGGTGCGGGATATACATACATCCGCGGTTCGGAAATTTTCACCATAAAATCTTTGCGAAGGAACTGCTCTGCATCAGTGATGCCGTTAGAATCTTTAGGTCCGTCGGGATAAAGCAGGATTTTTTCCTGCGCATGAATCATGTGTATCATGATAATCAATGTGAATAATAGGGTTGTTGTTTTCATATTAATTTTTTATTTTGTAAAAATCGTTGTTCCACCATTTTTATCAATCAAATCCGCCCGCGTAATAACCACCTTTTTTACACCGGCATGCAACGCTTCAAATGCATTCTCTAATTTCGGAATCATGCCGCCCTGAATCACCCCGGATTGAACATGCTTTTCGAAAAGTGTCGGTGTCAATTCAGCAATCACGCTCTCATCATCATTTTCATCTTTCAGCACACCTTTTTTCTCAAAACAAAACATCAGCGTCACATCAAAATAAGCTGCAAGTGCTTTGGCTGCTTCTCCGGCAATGGTATCAGCATTGGTATTCAACAGATTACCCATTTTGTCATGTGTCAGTGGAGCGAGCACCGGAACGACATCGCGTGCAATTAAATCAGCCAAAATAGAGGCATTTACTTCCTTGACATCCCCTACAAAACCATAATCCACTTCCTTCACCGGACGCTTTTCGGAACGCATGTAATTTAAATCGGCACCGGTCAAGCCTAAAGCATTCATTCCCAAAGCCTGCAGACCTGCAACTATCTGCTTGTTCACCAATCCGCCGTACACCATGGTCACCACCTTCAGGGTTTCTTCATCGGTAATACGCCTTCCATTGACCATCGTACTTTCGATACCCAAACGTGTCGCCAAGGCAGTAGCAGAACGACCGCCACCATGAACCAACACCTTATGTCCAGCTATTTTAGAAAAATCTGCCAGCAATTGTTTTAATGATGCCGGTTCTTCAACGATTTTTCCACCTACCTTTATAATTACTAATTTTTCCATCAGAACTTAATCATGGCGTGAATATCAGTCGTATTTGGCAATTTCGATCGTCCGTTCAAAAATTCCAGTTCAATCATAAAACTGATGAAAATCGTTTTTGTTTCGAAATAGTTGATTAACTGAAGTGCTGCAGCCGCACTGCCACCGGTAGCCAGCAAATCATCGTGTAACAACACCACATCTCCCTGATCAATGGCATCTTTGTGTATTTCCAACGAATCTTTTCCATACTCCAAATCATATTCAACATGGTAGGTATCCGATGGCAGTTTTCCGGGTTTCCGAAGCAGCACAAAACCGGCACTCAACTTGTAAGCCAGAATGCTCCCCAGCACAAAACCGCGACTTTCAACCCCGACAACCTTGGTGATGCCTTTATCCTTGTAATAGTCATACAGTTCATCAACAATAAAACGCAACACTGCTGCATCTTTCATTGCCGTTGTTATATCTTTAAACATAATGCCGGGTTTCGGAAAATCCGGAACGTTTCTGATTGAGGCAATCACTTTTTCAATATTCATAATCTTTTCTTTTTTAACCATATAAGTCATATAAGTAACATATAAGTTATATTTACTATTTAACGCAAACCTTATATGTCACTTATATGACTTATATGGTAATATTTTAAATATTTTTATTTTGTTTAAAGCCTATTTATTCTCTAATAATCTTTTGATAACCACCTGCGCCGAGATTTCGCGGTTGGCAGCTTGCGGGATGACTATGGATTGCGGACTTTCAATCACCTCGTCGGTTACAATCATGTTGCGCCGCACTGGCAGACAATGCATGAAATTCGCTTGATTGGTCACCGCCATCTGACGGTCGCTAACGGTCCAGTTGCGGTCGGAACTCAAGATTTTCCCATAATTCGGATCCTGATAAGCCGCCCAGTTTTTGGCATAGATAAAATCGGCGCCTTCAAAAGCTTTCATCTGGTTGTATTCTACTTTCGCTCCACGCACAAATTCTTCAGCAAGTTCATATCCTTCCGGATGGGTGATTACAAAATCCACGTCGGCTTCATTCATGAAATCGGCAAATGAATTGGGAACAGCCTGCGGCAAGGCTTTCGGATGCGGCGCCCAGGTTAGCACTACCTTCGGACGAGCCGTTTTTTTGTACTCCTCGATGGTAATCAAATCGGCAAAAGCTTGCAAAGGATGACCAGTAGCTGCTTCCATACTGAAAACAGGCTTGCCGGAGTACTGAATAAACTGATTGATGATGGTTTCGCTGTAATCGAAAGCTTTATCTTCGAACTGCGCGAAAGCACGTACCCCGATGACATCACAATACGCTCCCATCACAGGAATGGCTTCGAGGATATGTTCCGGTTTTTCGCCATCCATCACCACCCCCCTTTCCGTTTCTAATTTCCACGCGCCCTGATTGATATCGAGCACCATGGTATTCATCCCCAGGTTCATCCCGGCTTTTTGTGTGCTTAAACGGGTTCGTAAACTCGAGTTAAAAAAAACCATCAACAGGGTTTTATTTTCTCCTATGTGTTTGTAGGCGTAGCGGTTTTTCTTAATTTCCAATGCCTCTTTAATTGCTTCCTGCAAGTTGCCGAGGTCTTTGACGTTGGTGTATGTGTTCATGACGTGTAATTGTATAACTGTGTAATTGTGTATCCGTGTAAAAATGTGTAACTGTGTATACGTGTAACCACTAATCACTAATCACTTTCATTCGCTCTTAGCTTTTAGTTCTTAGTTTTTAGCTTATTTCGGTTGCATCACAATCAGCGGTATCAGCATCTCTTCCAACGAAATCCCTCCATGCTGAAAGGTATTTTTATAATAGCTCACGTAATGATTATAATTATTCGGATAAGCAAAGAAATCTTCGTTACCGGCAAAAATATAGGTTGAACTTACGTTTGGGCTCGGCAAACCAACTTTTTTAGGGTCATGTATTTCAAAAACTTCTTTTTTGTTATAACTCAGGTTTTTACCAACTTTGTAACGCAGATTGACATTCGTGTTTTTATCTCCAATGACTTTGATGGGAGATTTTACCTGAATCGTTCCGTGATCGGTAGTCAAAATCACTTTATAACCCCTATGTGCAATGGCTTTGAGCAACTCAAGCGTTCCGGAATGTTTAAACCAGGAAACGGTGAGTGAACGGTATGCATCTTCGTCATTGGCAAGTTCCCGCATCATTTTCGATTCGGTACGGGAGTGCGACAACATATCAATGAAATTCAATAC
>JAUSNQ010000171.1 GCA_030655595.1 Paludibacter sp. | reverse complement strand
GCATCGGGGTATCAACAGCGAAAGGACTTTGTTATGGACTCGATATTCCACTGATTAGTATCAGTACTTTAGAAATTATGACGATTGAAGCTCAAAACCGCATTCAGTATGCAGAGGATGCATTATTTATTCCGATGATTGATGCAAGGAGAATGGAAGTTTACGATGCAATTTTTGATGCTCAACGAAATAGAATCCGACAAGTGGCAGCCAATATCATTAATGAAAACTCTTATAACGAGGCGATTAACAAGCATACAACCTATTTCTTTGGAAGCGGTTCAGCTAAATGCCAACATCTTGTTAGTTCCGAAAATGCTGTTTTTTTGGAAGACATACACCCCTTAGCTGAAAATATGATCGAACCGGCAGTTCATAAATATCAAGTGAAAGATTTTGTTGATATTGCGTATTTTGAACCGTTTTATCTCAAAGAATTTCATACTACAATTCCAAAAAAAATAAGGTAATAAGGTTTGTTTAGGGGGATATTCATTGGCTACGAAGATTGAGTAGTTTATCAACTTATATGTTACTTATTTGACTTATATGGTTATAACATTTACAATTCAAAAGAGTCCCCAAAAGCCGGTATTTCAATATCCCTGAACCCTTCAATTTCTAATTGTTCGCGGTAAGCGATCTGAACGTCATATTCACCGTGTACTAAAAATATCTTTCGAATTTCTTCCTGATCCTGACAATTCAGAAAATCAATCATTTCGTTGTAATCAGCGTGACCGGAGAAGGCCTCTATACGAGTGACAGTTGCTCTCACCGGACGAATTTCGCCAAAAATAGAAATTTCTTTTAAATCCGGCTTTTGAAGTCTTGCGCCTAATGAGGTTGGAGAACAATAACCGATGATTAGAATCGTGTTGGCAGCATTGGAAATGTTATTGGCAATATGATGTTTAATTCTTCCTGCTTCGGCCATTCCCGAAGATGAAATGATGATACAGGGTTTGGTGTTATCATTCAATGCTTTGGATTCATCGATATTTTTAATATATCTGAGCGAATTAAAACCAAATGGATCTTTATCGTATTTCATGACTGATTTAACGGCATCATTCATGCTATCGGTATGCATTCTGAAAATCTCAGTGGCATTGACTGATAAAGGACTATCCACAAAAACATCAATTTTGGGAAGCTTACCTGCATTGTAAAAGTTATTCAGCAAAAAAACAACTTCCTGTGTTCTTCCGACTGAAAATGAAGGAATAATCAACTTTCCGCCTTTGTTGACGCAGGTTTCGATTACAACCCGCAGCAAAGCTTCTTCTGTTTCTTTTTCGGTTGAATGCAAACGGTTCCCGTAGGTCGACTCCGTAATCAAATAATCACATTGCGGAAAAACTGCTGGAGTTCTTAACAATTTGTTGTGTGGCCTTCCAATATCTCCGGTGTAAGCGAGTCGTTTTTTCTGACCATTTTCCGTTATTTCCAGATTTACAACTGCACTTCCAAGCATGTGACCCGAATTTGTAAACTTCACATTGATTTGATCATTGATGTAAAAACGTCGGTTGTATTCAACGCTGATAAACAACTTCAGGGCATTCTCGGCATCTTCAACGGTGTAAATGGGTGCAACTGTGGGTAAACCTTGTCGCACTCGTTTTTTATTGAACCACTTCACATCCATTTCCTGAATATGCCCGCTATCGGGCAACATAATGGAACACAAATCACGCGTTGCACTGGTACAAATGACCGAACCTCTAAATCCGTTTTTGTACATATAAGGGATTAAACCTGAGTGGTCGATGTGGGCATGTGAAAGAATCAAATAATTGATTGATTCAGGTTCGCAGCCCAGACTGCGGTTCAAATAATCTGTCTCCATACCTTTTCCCTGATACATGCCACAATCCAATAAGATACGCTTGCCATCGACGGTAGTGATTAAATGCTTGCTGCCGGTAACTTCACGGGCAGCACCCAGAAATTGTATTTTCATTTTTTCGAGATTTATTAAACCACATTAGTAACATTAGAAAACATTAGTTAGTAATATCTATTTACTTGCTGCCTCTTGTTTTGGGTTTGCCATATTTAATTCTCATGGCTTCGCCGCGGCGGACTTTCATATTTACTTTTTTGTTTTTTGCAATTTTTTCGTGAAATGCTCCCCCACCATCTTCTACTTTAGGAAGGGATACCAGTACGTTTTTCATCTTCACTTCAGGGATCTCAAATGATGTCAGGACTTCTGAAACTTCAACTTCGGGTGGCATAGCCATCAAAGCAATTTTCATCCCCATTAAAGTTTCAATTTTAAGTCGATTTTCGGCATCGTCTTTTGTCAGGAAGGTAATTGCAACTCCCTTCTTATCAGCACGACCTGTACGACCAATGCGGTGCATGTAATGCTCCGGCTCATCAGGCACATCAAAGTTAACTACGTGGGTCACATCATTAAAATCCAATCCACGGGCCACAATATCCGTTGCAATCAACATCCGCGAATTGCCATCATTGAACTGATTCAAATTTTCGAACCTGCTATTTTGTGATTTATTAGAATGTATGATGCCAATTTCATCCGGATAAGTCGTAGCAATTTGCTCATAAACATCGTCTGCCATTTGTTTGGTTGAAACAAACAGCAATACTTTAGAAAACTCCGGGTGACTCTCCAACAAAAATTTCAGCAAATTTATTTTCGTATTGAAATTGGGAACCCTGATAGCCGCCTGTTTGATATTCACCAAAGGCGTACCCGTTCTGGCCGCTTCTACTTCCAATGGATCTATGAAAAAATCTGCAATAAAATCCTGTATTTCTGAAGTTATTGTAGCAGAAAACATCAAATTCTGACGTTTTGCAGGGAGAAAATCCATCAATCTGACCAATTGCGGTCTGAAACCCAGGTTCAACATTTCATCGACTTCATCAATGATGAATTTCTTGACCGATTTGAATTTTAGCGTACCATTCAATAAAAAGTCCAGCATCCGTCCGGGTGTACCTACAATCACATCCAAACCGTCCATCAACAAAGGAGTCTGCTGTATCATGTTTACACCACCGTAAACGGCAGCCACCTTGATTTGCATATATTTGGTCAGTTTGCTTACTTCTTCTGCAATCTGAATAACCAATTCTCTGGTTGGAACAACAATTACGATAGAAGGATTTTTATCTTTGGGGTATTTCCACTGACGCAAACAAGGCAGCAGGAATGCCATCGTTTTACCGGTACCTGTCTGCGCAATTCCAACCATATCACGACCCGACATGATGACTGGAAAAGCTTTTTCCTGAATGGTTGTAGGAGTGGTCATGCCCAACTCGTCCAAGGCATTCAAGAGCGATGTATTCAAATTGAAATCTGAGAATGTCATTTTGTTCAAACTTTTTACAAAGATAATCGAAATTTCGGCAAACTATCACTTAAAAATGCTGTTGAAATCTTTTTAGAATTACACCTGTCAATTTAAAAAGTTTAAATTAACTTTGTGCGTCAAAAATTAAATTAATCCTTAGGTGATGAAAGAACTCTTTCAAGACCGCCATATCGGCATTTCACAAAAAGATGAGGCTATCATGCTTCAAACAATTGGTGTCCATTCTTTAGACGAGTTAATAACGCAGACCATTCCTCAAAATATCCTTTTAAAAGAAAAGCTGCAACTACCCGAGCCCTTGACAGAAAAACAATACTTGAATCATATCCACGAATTGGGTATGAAAAATCAATTGTTTACTTCTTATATAGGTCAAGGATGGTACGACACCAATATGCCTGCAGTAATCCAACGCAATATCTTCGAAAATCCATCCTGGTACACTTCCTACACCCCTTATCAAGCTGAGATATCACAAGGACGATTGGAAGCTTTGCTCAACTTTCAGACTGCTGTTTGCGAGTTGACCGGCATGCCTGTTGCCAATGCATCTTTGTTGGATGAAGCAACTGCTGCTGCAGAAGCAGCCACCATGATGTACAATTTGCGCAGTCGCGATCAGGTCAAAAAGGAGGTAAAAAAGCTATTTGTTGATTTGCATGTTTTTCCGCAGACATTGGCAGTACTCAGAACCAGAACACGGGCTCAGGGCATCGAGTTGGTTGTTGGGGATTATGATGATTTTACTTTGACAGATGCTTTTTTTGGGGCTATCGTTCAGTTTCCAAATGCAAATGGCAATATCTGCGATTATCGGCATTTCGTTGCAATAGCACAAGAACAGCAAGTGAAAGTCGCTGTTGCAGCAGATATTATGAGTCTGGCTTTGTTAACTCCTCCCGGAGAATGGGGCGCCGACATCGTTTTTGGTTCAACACAACGTTGGGGTATCCCCATGAATTACGGCGGACCGTCGGCTGCTTATTTTACCTGTAAAGAAGCATACAAACGCGATATACCGGGAAGAATCATCGGCATCAGCAAAGATGTAAATGGAAAGACTGCCTTGCGCATGGCTTTACAAACCCGCGAACAGCACATCAAACGTGAAAAAGCCACTTCGAATATTTGTACAGCACAGGCCTTGCTGGCTTCGATGGCAGGTATGTACACCGTTTATCATGGTGCAGAAGGCATGAAACAAATTGCATTGAATATCCATGCATATGCCACCTACATCAACGAGATTTTACCAGTTTACGGGTATCAGCAACTCAACGAGAATTATTTCGACACTTTAAAGATAGTCCTGCCTGAAGAAGTTAGTTTAGCTTCATTTCAACAAATAGCTTTAGACAGCGATGTTAATTTCCGCTATTTTTCATCAGGTGAAATCGGATTAAGTATCGATGAAACAACGGATTTGGACGATTTGAATACCTTGATCGCCATTTTTGCTTTTGCCGCAGGCAATTCACCGGTTTATGCTACTGCAGAACAAATCAATGCATACATGGCTTTCGATGAAGTTTTTGAAAGACAATCCAGTTATTTAAAACAGGAGGTATTCAACATCTATCGCAGCGAGACCGAAATGATGCGTTATATCAAAAAATTGGAACGACGCGATATTTCATTGACACACTCCATGATATCACTTGGTTCGTGTACCATGAAACTGAATGCAGCTGCGGAATTGCTGGCTCTAAGCAAACCCGAATTCAACGGCATTCACCCCTTGGCACCGAAAAATCAAACTGCCGGTTACAACGAGCTGATTGAAAGTCTTGAATCATACCTGACAACCATTACCGGTCTTGCAGACTGTAGTTTACAACCGAACTCGGGAGCTGCCGGGGAGTTTGCCGGACTCATGACCATGCACGAATACTTCAAATCAAAAGGCGAAAACCAACGGAAATCGGTCTTGATACCCGCTTCGGCACACGGCACCAACCCCGCAAGTGCCAGTCAGGCGGGTTTAGATATCGTTGTTGTGAAATGCGATGAAAACGGGAATGTAGATTTGAACGATTGGAAAGAAAAAGCGCAAAACCTGCAAGATGTACTGCTCGGATGCATGATAACCTATCCATCTACACATGGTATTTTCGAATTAAAAATCAAAGAGATGTGCGCAATAATCCATCAAAATGGCGGACTTGTTTACATGGATGGTGCCAACATGAATGCACAGGTAGGATTAACCAATCCGGGCATCATCGGCGCTGATGTATGCCATCTGAATTTGCATAAAACATTTGCAATCCCTCATGGAGGTGGTGGTCCAGGTGTTGGCCCGATTTGCGTTGCTGCACACTTAGCTAATTTTCTACCAAGCAAATCTTTTGAGAAGAATACCGTTGCATCTGCTCCTTACGGTAGTGCAGGTGTTTTACCAATAACATACGGCTATATTCGCATGTTGGGAGAAGCAGGATTAACCAAATCAACCAAGATAGCCATCTTAAACGCCAATTATTTAGCAGCTCGACTTCAAAAAAGCTACGGAGTTCTTTACAAAGGAGCATCCGGTCGTGTCGGACATGAATTAATTTTAGATTGTCGCAATTTCAAGCACACCTCCGGCATCACCGAGACAGACATTGCCAAAAGACTCATAGATTATGGCTTT
>JAUSNQ010000166.1 GCA_030655595.1 Paludibacter sp. | reverse complement strand
TTGCGAATCGCATCGATCGCCACCTGAGGAGTTGTTAAATCGGGTTGACCGATGTTCAGGTGGTAGACTTTGATTCCGCGTGCCTTGGCTTTATCAGCCAGAGGAACTAATTTTCGGATGGGAGATTCGGGCATCGAATTCCCGCGTTGAGAGGTTTGTGGCATGCTAACTTTGTTTTGGCTGCAAAATTAGTGAAATTATTTAAAATCCACGATTAATTTCACATTAAATTGCCTTCCGGTAAGATAATTGGGTACGGCCATTTGCTGTCCGTAAATATCTGTAACCCAATAATATGAATTTACGTTTTTAAAATCCATCAAATTGAAGATTTCCAGATTGAGCCAAATGCTCTGAACACCATGCAACCATTTCTTGTTTAACAGCGCATCTTTTCCGTTAATCAATACCCTGGAACCGCCAATGTCAACTCGCTTGTAGGCAGGAGCCCGAAATGCACCCCGGTATAAATTATTTCTTGGTGGACCGAATGGCATGCCATCCGAATAAATAAATTTTAACTGGACTTTATACTTGGGATTATTAGGCAGATAATCCTGAAACATCATTGAAAATGCGTAACGTTGTTCATTGGGACGGGAAACCCAGGAGGGAAAGATTGTTTCAGATGAAATTATGTGCTGGTTGTCGTCGTAAGTGTGTTGGATATAACTGTCGCCGATGATGTCTTCTTTTGAATTCATCAGCGAAAAATTAAGCCAGGAATCAGTTCCGGGCACCAATTCTCCAAATAGTTTAAAATCAATTCCCGCTGTGTATGCTTTGGCATTATTCTCTCCGGAATAAGTAATCTGAACATTGTCAACATCATAGGTAATCACCCGGTCGGCCAATTTTAAGTAAGCTTCTGTCGTAAATTTGAACGGTCGCCCAAAAGCCCTGAAATAATGATCACCACCCAGCACAAACTGCAGCGAGCGTTGTGCCCGGATATTTTCGTTGAGAGCAATGTTGACATTTCCAAGTGCATCGGTGATGGTATCCCTGATTTCCTTGTAAAAAGGAGCCTGGTAGTACAAACCGGTAGCAAACCTGAAACTAAAATCTTTCTTCCAATCGGGTACAAAAGCAATAGAAGCCCTCGGACTGACGATTAATTCTTTGTTGTATGTCCAGTAGTTGGAGCGAACTCCGCCTGTGAGCGTAAAAATACCCGATTCGTTATTCCATTTGTAGGTGTCTTGTATGAAGGCAGTGGTGCGCCAGGTTTTCAGGGTGTTGGCCGACTTCATATTGTAGTACAGATTAACCGTCTGGTTGTTGTAAGGCAAAGAATAGCCTGCCGAATCGCGCCATTCCCATTCGCTGATATTATCCACGATGATTTCGTGCTGGAGGTTTGCGCCCCATTTCAGTTTGTGAGATAAAGCATTGTACTCACCGCTATGACCAATATTGGCAACCGTAGCATTCAAAGTGTTTCTGGCGTGTTCCTGGTATTTACCAACGCCCAAAGTAGCACCTTCCCGGTTCTCTGCATTCAAATCCATCTTCACTTCACTCAGGATGTATTCGCCCAGGATGTCGAAGTTTTCATTTTCATTGGTTTGAAATGCTGAGGCTGTCAGACTGAGTTTCATGTTCTGTTTGGGTTTGTAATGATAACTCAAAGCCCCGAAAGCAGTCCTGAAAATGTCCTTCTCTTGTCCTTCGAAATATACAGTCAGATTTCTGCCGGTGTTGTATGTCCCGAAAGAAGTAGAACGGGTTTTAGGAATGAAATTAAATATGTTTTGTGAGAAGTTCCCCAAAAAGGTCAGTTCTGATTTTTCAGATAAATTGTATGTGAAATACCCCTGATAATCAATAAATGAAGGATTGTATTCTCCATCCGTATCTAAACTGCCCAACAGATATGCCGATGTTTTATAGCGAATTCCGTGCAGTTGTGTGAATTTATTCTTGGGAGTACCCACATAAGCCGTAGCACCGAGCAGACTCATTGAAACAGAGGATTCAAACTCCTTCGGTTTTTTGTATTCAATATCGAGTACCGACGACATCTTATCTCCATATTCAGCATTGAAAGCACCGGAAGAAAAACCGACTCTGCCCACCATATCCTGATTGATAAAACTCAGGCCTTCTTGTTGACCGGCACGCACCAGCAAAGGTCGGTAAACCTCAATACCATTCACATACACGATATTTTCATCAAAATTACCTCCCCGCACATTGTATTGCGAACTCAATTCGTTGTTGGAAGTCACACCGGCAAATGTAATCAGGATGGATTCGAAATTACCTGATATATTGGGTATCAATTTGGATTTCATTGGATCCAGATAATCCATGGTTGAAGTCTGCCTGCGTTGTGCCACAACATCAAAATCATCAATTTGCTTGCTCGAAGCACGCAATTCAACAGAGATTTGTATAACCTGTTGCTTGGGGAAAAGGGTGTGTCTGATGGTTTCGTAACCAACCATCGAATAAACAATGGTAACTGAATCTTTGACATCAGCCATCAACTCATAATAACCATTCGTATTGGTTGATGTGCCGACAGTAGAATTTTCAAAATATACATTGGCGAGTTCAATGCCGCGGTTATTGGTGTCGATTACATATCCGTAAACCCGCAGCTTCGACTGAGCATTCGTAGTTGAAACAAGTATGATGAATAATAGATAAATAAACGTTTTTCTGAACATGCAATACAATACTTATTTCCCTGCGGGATAGTTTTGGGTAATTTCGGCGCAAATTTACGAAAAAATACTGAAGAATGATTTGCTTCAGACTAAACCAAAACGCATCAAAATATGATTTATTATTTAAAAGAAAAATAAACTTACACCGATGATGCTGACAATGGCTCCGATAACGTGGTGAGGCGTAATCTTCTCTTTAAACATGATGGCAGATGGGATGATGATGAACACCGGAACCAATGCCATAAAAGTCGATGCAATACCGGTTTTGGTATGTTGAATGGCAAATAGCGAAAGTGTAATGCCCAGAAAAGGACCAAAAAATGAGCCTATCGAAACTGCCCGTATCCCACTTTTATCGCTCAAGGCTTCTTTTACCTTTGGCCACCTGCGTAACACTGAAATCATGATAACAAAACAGATGAGACCGAAAAGAATCCTGATCTGTGTGGCGGATATCGGGTCATAATCGCCAATGCCCTTTTTGCTAAGAATTAAACCAATTGCTTGTCCCATCGCCCCTCCGAAAGCATACAGCAATCCTTTTACAGGCACATTGATTTTCAAACGACGATCTGCAATGGCGATCACAATGCCGGATAGACTGATGAGAATCGCAATGATGCTTTTGAAAGATAAAATTTCTTCTAAGAAAAACCAACCCACTGTGGCCGTAATTACGGGTACGGAACTCATAATCAACGTGGCAGTTCGCGAGCCAATGAGCAAATAGGATTTAAACAAAAACAAATCCCCCAAAAACAGTCCCACTACCCCCGATAAACCGAGCCAAAACCATTGATAAGCGGTTGCATCTAAAGGAAAAAATGTCTGTTTGGTGAAAAGCAAGGTAATGCCCAATAACAAGAATGCCCAAACTAATCGGATGATATTCACCGACAAAGAACCGATTTTGCGACCTGCTTTTTCAAAAAACAAGGCACTCAGGGTCCAGCATACAGCCACGACGAGGGCGGAAATTTCACCTATATAATTCACTTTTTCAAACTAAAAACTAAGAACTAAAAGCTAAAAGCTAAGAGATAAAAACTAAGAGCGAAAAGCGGGGCAAATGTACGAAATAAATTGGATTATGATTCTCTAACGAACATATAGCTTAACCGTATAATTATAATACATTATCATAATTTCATGTTCTTTCTATTGTTATTATCAAACGAAAAAGCATATCTTTGTAAGCATATTTATAAAAACTATGGAAACAATACAAGTAAGAATCAACATTTCCTCTCCGGTAGGAAGGAGGTTGTTAAAGGAAATAGAAAAGCATCCGGATGTTGTAAAAATTGAAAGACAAATATCTGAAAGTATAGCAGATAAAAAAACATATACGTTGGAAGAGTCTTTTAATGAGTGCTGTGATATCCTAAGTAAAAACTATGGTGTTGATGACGTGCGAAAATTATGAAAAAATACAAGGTTGTTGTCTCGGAAGAAGCACAGCAAGATTTGAGAAATTTATCTGATGTTATAAGTTATCAATACAAAACCCCATTAACTTCTTTAAGATATTTGAAAGAAATATATGCCGAAATGCATAAATTGACAATAAGTGCAGCTTCATATAAAATACAAACACGTAAATCACTTCAACAATACGGACCATCAACACGAAGAATTAATTATAAACGGATAGCAATTATATACAATATCATCAATAATATTGTATATATACGAAGAGTTATTCCCTCAAATACCATCGCAGGTTTATAAATTTTTATTTGCTGTTTTAAATCATAGTTATCAAATCGACTGTGTCTTCTGCATATAGTGAGGAATTCCCTATTCAGTTATTTCTTAAAATAAAGTCTTATCTTTGCAAAAAAATATTGATAGCTCATAGCTCATAGCTTTTAGTTCTTAGCTTTTAGCTTTTAGCTCTTCGCTATACGCGTTTCCTTTTTTCAAAAATTTCAATTAACTGAATTAACATGATTCCCCACTACAAAAACAAAGCTCGTCCTGAAAAAGACATGATTTTTGGCATTCGTGCCGTGATAGAAGCAATTCAGGCAGGAAAAGACATTGATAAAATACTCCTTCGTCGCGATATGTCGAGCGAATTGGCGCGTGAACTTTTCACCTTGATGGAGGGGATGAACATACCCGTGCAAAAAGTGCCCCTCGAGAAACTCAACCGCATCACCATGAAAAACCACCAGGGTGTGATTGCGTTTATTTCGCCGGTGACTTATCAGCGCATTGAAGACATCATCCCCGGAATTTATGAGCAGGGCAAGAATCCGTTGATTGTGGTATTGGATAATATTACCGATGTAAGAAACTTCGGAGCCATTGCCCGTGCGTGTGAGTGTGCAGGTGTAGATGCCATAGTTGTCCCGATGAAAGGCGGTGCTGCGCTAAACGCCGATGCCGTGAAGACATCTGCCGGAGCTTTGTTGAAAATACCTGTTTGTCGTGAAGAAAATATAACCAACGCCCTGAAATTTTTGGCATCATCAGGCATAAAACTCATTGCTGCGACCGAAAAAGCAACGCAGAATTATACCCAGGTCGATATGCACGATCCGGTTGCCATTGTTATGGGCTCAGAAGATGAAGGCATTTCGCCCGAAAATTTGCGTGCTTGTAATGAACTGGTGAAGATTCCGGTCGTTGGGACAATTGAATCTCTGAATGTTTCAGTTGCTGCGGGTGTGTTGATTTATGAAGTTATCAGACAAAGATCCGTGAATGTGTAGTTGTGTAGACCTCTACATCCCTAAAAGTCAATCATGAACATCCTCTACGAAGACAACCACATCATCGCGGTCAATAAATCTAGCTCAGAAATTGTGCAGGGTGACAAAACCGGCGATGAACCACTTTCAGAAACCATTAAAAAGTACCTGAAGGAAAAATACAATAAACCCGGAGATGTATTTCTGGGCGTAACCCATCGTCTTGACCGACCGGTAAGCGGGGTGGTGTTGTTTGCGAAGACAGGCAAAGCACTTACCCGTCTCAATGAAATGTTTCGCAATCAGGAAGTAAAGAAAACCTACTGGGCAATTGTGAAATCCAAACCCGAAAAGCCGGAGGGCAGACTGGAACATTTTCTTGTACGCAATGAAAAGCAAAACAAATCAATGGCCTATGAAAAAATGGTTCCCAACGCCAAAAAAGCGGCATTGTCTTATAAGCTGATCGCTAGTTCCGATAACTTCTACCTACTCGAAATACTACTCGAAACCGGTCGCCACCACCAAATTCGCTGTCAGCTGACTAAAATAGGCTGTCCCATCAAAGGCGATTTGAAGTACGGCTTCCCGCGTTCTAACCCAAATGGCGGAATTTCTCTGCATGCACGGTATGTAGAGTTTATTCACCCCGTCTCCAAAGAACTGATTAAGATCACTGCTCCGGTGCCCGGGGATGATAAATTGTGGGGGGTGATGGAGAAAATGGTGTAAAAGCATTCATTTAAGGTTGCAATTTGAGACCTTAGAGAAACAAAAAGGAAAATACAGAAAGTATCATCCTTAAAATAAATTATTGACTTACAGACAGACTTGTCAAAACCATATTGTATTTTTTTTGTAAAAGCTTTCACTCCGGTGAAGGCTCTTTTTGTTTTATGGTTCATCATATTATGAAAAAAAATACAATAAGCTTATTGTAAAATAAACAATTATAAATGCAATGATATTGTATGTAATACAGTATTCAAATAGCTGATAATGTGTTTTATAACATGTATATATATTTTTATTATTAAATATATTTGATGTATTTTTGTCCGGTCAAATTAAATCTTCAAAAGAAATATGACAGAATTAATTGTCTTTAATCCCCACGTTTCTGTTGATTGTGTAGTCTTTGGTTTTGATGGTGAAAAACTCAAAGTATTACTCATTGAGCGTACCATCAAGGAGCAACATGAAATGTATAACGACAAGAAACTTCCGGGGAGCATCATCTTTGCTGATGAAGATCTGGATACTGCTGCTGCGAGAATCTTAAACGAGTTGACCGGGCTGAAAAATATTTATCTCAGTCAGTTTCGAAGTTTTGGCAATCCCGCGCGCACAGCTAATCCCAGAGATATTCATTGGTTAGAAAAAACCACCCAGCTTAAAATCGGTCGCATCGTCACGGTTGCATACATGGCACTAGTCAAAATTGACCGAAAAATTCAGTTTAATTCACCGGTAGCGAAGGCAGATTGGTATGATGTAAAAGGGGTAAAAGCGATGAACCTGGCTTTTGATCACAAAGAAATCATTGTCGCAGGGTTAGCGCATATCAGACACCGGGTAGCAGTGGAGCCGCATCTTTTATTTGAATTGCTTCCCCGAAAATTCACCATCAGCCAACTGCGTAGTCTGTACGACGTGGTGCATCAAACCAAATCTGATGTGAGGAATTTTCAGAAGAAAGTCGCACTGTGGCCTTGGGTGGTAGCACTGGATGAAATGGAAAAAGATGTGCCGCATCGTGCTGCACGATTGTATAAATTCGATAGAAAACGTAGTTGAATATTAACCATATAAGTCATATAAGTTACATATAAGTTTTTTCTTTATAATTAAATGTAGAGTCGATGTAAATTTGATGAGTTATTAATTAATAGCAACTTATATGTAACTTATATGGCTTATATGGTAAAAAAATAATAATATGTATTTATTAGGATATGATTTAGGTAGCTCGTCGGTAAAAGCGAGCTTGGTGAACGCGCAAACAGGTGCGTGTGTTGCTTCGGCATTCTTTCCAAAGAAAGAAATGGAAATGATTGCACTCAAGTCGGGCTGGGCAGAACAAAATCCTGACACCTGGTGGGAAAATCTCAAACTATCCACGGCGACAGTGCTGGCGGAAAGTGGTGTTGATGCGCGTGACATTAAAGCCATTGGCATTGCTTATCAGATGCATGGGCTGGTGTTGGTGGATGAAAAAATGAATTTTATACGCAATGCCATCATTTGGTGCGACAGTCGTGCGGTGCCTTACGGACAAAAGGCTTTTGATATCCTGGGTGCTGAAAAATGTTTGTCGAATTTGCTCAATGCTCCGGGTAACTTCACTTTGGCTAAATTAGCCTGGGTAAAGGAAAACGAACCGGAGAATTACGCCAGAGCCAAATACTACATGCTGCCGGGTGATTATATCGCCATGCGCATGACCGGAAAAGCTGCTACCACAGCATCCGGATTATCGGAAGGTATCGGATGGGATTTTCAACAGGAAACTCCTGCAGCATTTCTTTTCGATTACTTTGGTTTTGAAGCATCACTCATTCCTGAGATAGTGCCGACATTTGGACAGCAAGGAAATTTGAAACCTGAGATTGCAGCGGAGCTGGGTTTGACTGCCGGTACTCCCGTGACTTACCGGGCGGGTGATCAACCCAATAATGCTTTGTCGCTGAATGTCCTGAACCCGGGCGAAATTGCTGCAACTGCAGGAACATCGGGTGTGGTTTATGGCGTGAATCATGATTCGAAATATGACCCGCAATCAAGGGTAAATTCTTTTGCACATGTCAACCATACATCGGAAGATAAAAGGGTGGGGGTGTTGCTGTGTATCAACGGGACAGCGATTCTGAACACCTGGATTAAGAATAATATTGCCCCGGAAGGTATTACTTATGCTGAAATGAATGAATTGGCTGCTGAAATTCCGGTGGGTAGCGAAGGAGTATCCATCATTCCTTTTGGAAACGGTGCTGAAAGGGTTTTGGGGAATCAGGAGCCGGGATGTTCCATACACGGAGTAAATTTCAATAGGCATGGTAAAGCACATCTGATTCGGGCAGCGCACGAAGGCATTGCTTTCTCGTTTAAATATGGGATGGATATCATGAACGACATGGGAATTGAAACCAAAACCATCCGCGCAGGACATGCAAATCTTTTTCTAAGTCCGATTTTCCGACAAACCCTTGCAAATATTACCGGAGCAACCATTGAGTTGTACAATACCGATGGATCAATCGGAGCTGCAAGAGGAGCCGGAATCGGCGCAGGGATTTACAAGACCGCTGCTGAGGCTTTCTCAACATTGCAGAAAATTCTTGTAGTTGAGCCAGAACTAACCCATGTTGATGCAACAAAGTCGGCTTATGCTAAGTGGTTGAATCAACTAAAATCTTAACAAATCAATTAAGAAAATATTTTTAACCACGAATTACACGAATTACACGAATTTTCACGAACAAATAGTAATTTTTAAAAAAGCAAATATAATTATGAGCACAACAACTTATTTCCCAACAGTAGGAAAAATCAATTTTGAAGGAAAAGAAAGTAAAAATCCAATGGCATTTCGTTATTACGATCCCGAAAAGGTAGTGTACGGTCGCAAAATGAAAGACTGGTTTAAATTCTCCATGGCTTACTGGCATACCTTGTGCAGCGAGTCATCCGATCCTTTTGGTGGTAATACGAAAAGTTTTGAATGGAACAAGGCCGCTGATCCAGTGCAGGCAGCAAAAGATAAATTAGATGCGGGTTTTGAATTCATGCAGAAAATAGGTATTGAGTATTTCTGTTTCCACGACATTGATTTGGTAGATGAAGGCGATTCGATTGAGACTTACGAAGCCAACCTGAAAGCCATCGTGGCTTATGCCAAACAACGCATGGCCGAAACAGGTATTAAATTGCTTTGGGGTACAGCCAATGTGTTCAGTCACAAACGCTACATGAACGGTGCTGCTACCAATCCCAATTTCGATAGTGTTGCCCGTGCTGCGGTACAAATTAAAAATGCGTTGGATGCAACCATCGAACTGGGTGGTGAAAACTATGTTTTCTGGGGCGGTCGGGAAGGCTATATGACGCTGCTGAATACCGACATGAAACGCGAAAAGGATCATTTGGCCATCATGCTCACCAAAGCACGTGATTATGCCCGTTCAAAAGGTTTTAAAGGCACTTTCTTTATCGAACCAAAACCAATGGAACCAACTAAACATCAATATGATGTGGATGCTGAAACTGTGATTGGATTCTTACGTCATTATGGACTTGACAAGGATTTCAAACTGAACATCGAGGTGAATCACGCTACCTTGGCCGGTCATACTTTTGAGCATGATTTGCAATGTGCGGCAGATGCCGGTATGTTGGGTTCTATCGATGCTAATCGTGGAGATGCGCAAAATGGTTGGGATACCGACCAGTTTCCGATTGATGTGTATGAGCTGACACAAGCCATGTTGGTTATTTTGAAAAGTGGCGGTTTACAGGGTGGAGGCACCAATTTCGATGCTAAAACCCGTCGCAATTCTACCGATTTGGAAGATATCTTTATTGCTCATATTGCCGGTATGGATGCTTTTGCCCGTGCGTTGGAAGCTGCAGCAGGTATGCTCGAGGAATCTCCGTACAATAATATGATGAAAGAACGATACGCTTCTTTCGATGCAGGTAAAGGAAAAGAATTTGAAACAGGAAAACTGACGCTTGAAGATATGTATGCTTATGCCAAAGCCAAAGGTGACGAGCCTGCACAAATCAGCGGAAAACAGGAGTTGTATGAGGCGATTGTGAACATGTATATTTAGTGATCTGTTGAGACGTCGCATGCCACGTCTTTCATTGATAAATGAATAAATTTAACAAGAATACAAAATGATTAATCAAAACAAAAACGGCTTATACCTGCCGGGCATTACCCTGGCTGCAACGCTTGGTGGGTTATTATTCGGTTATGATACGGCAGTCATCTCGGGGACTGTCGGTTCATTGCGGTCATTTTTTGTTGATCCAATGGGCTTGCCTTTGGATCAGGCGAATGCCTTCGAAGGTTTTATTGTAAGCAGTGCTTTGATCGGGTGTGTGATTGGTGCTTCCATTGCCGGATATATCAGTCAGCGTTTTGGCAGGAAACCCTCACTGATGTTCGCTTCAGTTTTGTTTTTGCTTTCGGCCATCGGATCTGCCTGGCCGGAGATTTTCTTCGGCAAACCGGGCAGCGGTGGACATGAATATGCGCAGTTGTTTATTCTTTACCGCATCATTGGAGGTATCGGTGTCGGCATTGCTTCGATGGTATCTCCCATGTATATCGCAGAGGTATCACCGTACAAGAAAAGGGGGGCCCTGGTTTCCTGGAATCAGTTTGCCATCATTTTCGGTATGCTGGTAGTGTATTTCGTGAATTATTCTATTTCTTTGCGTGGTGATGCGGGTTGGCTCGATAGCATCGGCTGGAGATGGATGTTTGCTTCTGAAATTATTCCTGCTTCTTTGTTCTTCGTATTTTTGATTTTCGTTCCGGAGACTCCGCGTTGGTTGGTGATGAATCATCAAAGTGAAAAAGCTTCGAAGATTTTGGTTAAACTCGTGGGAAGTGAAGAAGCTGCCATTGAGATGAAGGATATTCAGGATAGTTTTGATATGGACATCAAGCAGACTTTGCGTCCGTATTATGTGTTTTTAATAACCTGGATCAGCTTATTTGTGGTGGCTCTGATTACCTTGAAGTATTTGGGTAATACCAATGCTTTCGAGATATCCCTGATCGGAAGTTTTGTCATCGCCCTGATTCCTCCCATCAGATCATTTGGAGTGAAAATCATTTTAGTGGGGGTGCTCTTGTCTGCTTTTCAACAGTTTGTCGGAATCAACGTGGTGTTGTACTATGCACCTGAAATCTTCAAATCGATGGGTTCAGGAACTGATACGGCTTTGTTGCAGACCATCATCGTAGGTGCCATCAACCTATCTTTCACCGTTTTGGCAATTCTGACGGTTGATAAATTCGGTCGCAAACCCTTGCTTGTCATTGGTGCGCTGGTCATGGCGGTGTCTATGGCAGGTTTGGGAACTGGTTTTGCATCCGGGTGGCCGGGTGGGCTCAAACTTTTCTTCATGCTTTCGTACACAGCTGGTTTTGCCATGTCGTGGGGACCGGTCTGCTGGGTGATGCTGGCAGAGATTTTTCCGAATTCGGTGCGTTCCACGGTTATGTCGATTGCCGTTGCAGCGCAGTGGGTGTCCAACTTTCTGGTCTCCTGGACTTTCCCGATGATGAACAAAAACGAATACCTGGTGAATAACTTCAATCAGGGATTCTCTTATTGGATTTATGGCATCATGGGTATTTTGGCGGCTGTATTCATCTGGAAGATGGTGCCTGAGACCAAAGGGAAAACTTTGGAAAATATGAATAAGTTGTGGAAATAGAAAAAAAACATAAAATATTTTGAAGTGTACGGATAATAATATTATATTTGCACGTATAAAATTAAGGCATATGGATACAAAATTAACATTGAAATTAGACAAGGCTGTAATTGAACAAGCTAAAACCTATGCAGCAAAAAAAAATAAAAGTTTATCCAGATTAATTGAAACCTATTTAAAAACCTTAGTAAATAAAAACCAAAACCTTATGAAAAACGATTTTGAAATTACACCATTTGTTAAAAGCATGCGAACCGGCAAAAGTTTACCGGCAGATTTAGATGCAAAGTCAGTTTATAGAGATTATTTAAGTGAAAAACACAAATAATGCTCGTATGAAACAAAGACTTTTTTTGGATACCAATGTTATGTTGGATATATTGGCAGAAAGAGTACCTCATTTTGAAGATGCAGAAAAAATAGCTAGTATTGCCGATAAAAATAAAATCAAATTATTTGTATCGGCAGTTTCTTTTTCTACATGTGCTTATTTGTTGGGAAAAATACATACTGCTGAATTAGTAAAAGAAAAACTTAGAAAGTTTAAAATTTTGGCTGACATATCTAATTTGGATAATGATGTCATTGAAAAAGGATTAAATTCAAAAATCAAAGATTTTGAAGATGCTTTGCAGTATTATTCTGCATTAAATTCTAATTGTGATATTATTATCAGCAGAAATGTGAAAGATTTTAAAGAAGCAGATATACCCGTGATGACTCCCAATGAATTTCTTTTGAGTCTAAAAATTAAATGATGCTTTACCCCTCCGATTTCGAACATAAAACCGACTTCTCCGCCATTCGCCTCATCCTGAAAGAGAAATGTATTTCTACCTTGGGAAAAGAAAGGGTGGATGCCATAACATTTTCAGCTGATTATGATGATGTAACAAAGCAAATCAGTCAGACCGACGAGATGCTGCGCCTGATGCAGGAAGCAACGGAGTCTTTGCCTGTGGGCGATTTCTTTGATATCCGGCAGGGCTTATCAAGGGTACGGGTAGAAGGTTTGTATTTAGATGAAAATGAAGTGTTTGAGCTACGAAGGGCGTTGGAGGCCGTGCGAAGATTGGTGTCGTATATTGCCGCACAGGATTCGGAATTATATCCAAACTTACATGAATTGTTGCAAGGTGTGCAATTATTCCCTGATATCATCCGCCGGATAGATGCCATACTCGATAAATTCGGCAAGGTCAAAGACAATGCTTCGCCCGAACTGAACCGCATCCGCAGGGAAATGCTGCAAGTGCAAAGTTCAGTTTCCCGTTCGCTGAATGCGATTCTCCGACAAGCACAGGTGGATGGCTATGTAGAAAAAGATGTTGCGCCGACGATGCGTGAAGGACGATTGGTGATTCCGGTATCTCCGGCTTTCAAACGGAAAATTTCAGGCATAGTGCACGATGAATCGGCCACCGGCAAAACGGTTTTTATAGAACCTGCACAGGTGGTGGAGGCGAATAACCGTTTGAGAGAGTTAGAAGGGGAGGAGCGACGGGAAGTAATTCGCATTTTGGTTGCCTTTACCGATTTTGTGCGTCCGTTTTCGGAGGAAGTCATTCAATCGCAATACTTCCTGGGAGAAATTGATTTTCTGCGCAGCAAGGCATTATTTGCCAAACAAATCAACGCCATCAAACCACGCGTGAATAACGAATGCTTGTTGGAGTGGAACAAAGCCATACATCCCATACTTTATCTTTCCTTACTGAAACAAAAAAAACAAATTGTTCCGTTGGATATCGTGCTCAACGTACAGCAACGCATCCTGCTGATTTCCGGTCCGAATGCCGGCGGTAAATCAGTCTGCCTGAAAACGGTGGTGTTGTTGCAATATATGTTGCAATGCGGATTGCTGATACCCGTGCATGAAACCAGTCGTTGCGGGATATTCGAGCGCTTGTTTATTGATATCGGCGACGAACAATCCATTGAAAATGACCTTTCGACATACAGTTCGCATTTACTGAACATGAAATTCTTCATTCGGAATAGCAACGAAAAAACACTGTTACTAATCGATGAATTTGGAACAGGAACGGAGCCCATGATTGGTGGTGCTTTGGCAGAAGCAACTTTGGAACGTTTCAACCGTAACAAAGCTTTTGGGGTAATTACCACCCACTACACCAATTTAAAACATTATGCCGAAGATGCCGAAGGAATAGTCAACGGTGCCATGTTGTACGACCGCCAGCACCTGCAACCACTTTTTCAGTTAGAAATCGGTAACCCTGGTTCTTCTTTTGCCATTGAGATTGCACGTAAAATAGGTTTACCCGAAGATCTGATAGCCGATGCAGCCGCCAAGGTTGGATCAGAACACTTGGATTACGACAAACATTTGCAGGATATCGTCAGGGACAAGCGTTATTGGGAAAAGAAACGACAGCAGATTCGTCAGAAAGAGAAAAAGCTGGAAGAAATATTGGAGAAATACGAGGCGGAAATGGCCGAAATCAACCGTCAGAAAAAAGAAATTACGCAAAAAGCCAAAGCAGATGCGCAACAATTGTTATCCGATGCCAACGCCAAGATAGAAAGCACCATCCGGCTAATCAAAGAAGCGCAGGCCGATAAAGAAAAGACCAAAACCATCCGCAAGGATTTGCAGGAATTCAAGGAAAAAGTCACGGAGCAACAAACCATAGAGCTAAAACCAAAAATCAAGTCGCATGCGCAAAAGAAAGAAATAGTTACTGCAGCCAAACCCGAAAAGCAAATCCTTGCAACAGGCATGCAGGTGCGATTAAAAGGACAGCAAACTGTGGGTAAAATCCTCGAAATGCAGGGAAAGACGGCTGTAGTTGCTTTCGGACAACTTAAGTCAACAGTCAAATTAGCACAGTTGGAGCCAATTAGCAACAACCAACTGAAAAAAGCACAACGCAGTGAGCATACTTCTAGCACCGTAACCGAAGATGTTCGTCAGCGCAAACTCAATTTCAAATCTGAGATCGATGTGCGTGGCATGCGTGGCGACGAAGCTCTACAAGCGGTGATGTATTTCATCGACGATTCCCTGATGGTCGGCATAGCTTCCGTCCGCATACTCCATGGTACCGGCACCGGAGCCTTACGTCAGTTAATCCGCCAATACCTCGGCACCATGTCAGGCATCCGCACCTACCACGACGAACATGTGCAGTTCGGTGGGGCTGGGATTACTGTTGTGGAAATCGAATAAATTTTATTTTCAGTCATCAAAAAAAAATTGTACCTTTGCGGACGAAAAAAAGGATGTTGTTTGATAGGCAAGATCCTCCAAAATCAGAAGAATCATTAACAATATCATAATCATCAGACATGAGTAAAATTGAAAAAATTGTTGCCCGTGAAGTGTTAGACTCACGTGGTAACCCTACTGTAGAAGTAGATGT
>JAUSNQ010000161.1 GCA_030655595.1 Paludibacter sp. | reverse complement strand
GTGATGCAGGTGATTTATAATGAACGCTAATTTTTTTAACCATATAAGTCATATAAGTAACACATAAGAGTTAGTTTTAAAATTCAAACAGTATTATATGCGATTATTCAAACATTAAACTTATATGTTACTTATATGACTTATATGGTAAATTTAAAACAATGAAATACAAGAAGATCGCTATTAAAATAGGCAGCAATGTGCTGACAAGACTCGACGGTACGCTGGATATTACGCGCATGTCGGCGTTGGTCGATCAGGTAGCTGCTTTGCACAAAAAGGGAGTTGAAATTGTGTTGATTTCATCTGGTGCTGTGGCTTCGGGAAGAAGTATCATGGGCACAATCAAAAAGATGGACGTGGTGGATCAGCGGCAGCTTTTCTCGGCAGTCGGACAAGCAAAATTAATCAACCATTACTGGGATTTGTTCCGTGAGCACGGTATCACAGTTGGCCAAGTGCTCACCATGAAGGAAAATTTCAGCAGTCGCCGGCATTACCTCAATCAACGTAATTGTATGCAGGTTATGCTTGCTAACAAAGTGATTCCTGTTGTGAATGAGAACGATACGGTCTCAGTGTCGGAGCTGATGTTTACGGATAATGACGAACTTTCCGGCCTGATTGCCTCAATGATGGACATGGAGGCCCTGATCATCCTGAGTAATATTGATGGTATTTACAACGGTTCTCCTGATAATCCGGATTCTAGAGTTATCCGTGAAATTAAAAAAGGGGAGGATGTAACCGACTTTATTCAGTCGTCAAAATCTTCTTTTGGAAGAGGAGGCATGGCCACCAAAACCACCATTGCCCGGAAAATTGCAGATGAAGGCATTGAAGTCTATATTGCCAACGGGAAAAAGGAAAATATCCTGATTCAATTGCTGGATAAAAAATCGGATGTCGTTTGTTCGCATTTTGTAGCTTCCTCGGATACGGTATCATCTGTAAAAAAATGGATTGCGCACAGTCATGGTTTTGCCAAAGGCGAGATACACGTAAATGAAAATGCAGCCAAAGCACTCACCGGTGAAAAAGCAGTAAGTCTCCTTCTTGTAGGTGTTATCGCTATTTCAGGAGATTTCGAAAAAGATGACATTGTAAAAATCATCAACGAAAAAGGCAAATCGCTTGGCGTTGGCAAAGTCCAGTACGACAGCGAAAAAGCCCGCGAACTCATTGGCGAAAAGAACCAAAAACCGATTGTGCATTGTGATTATTTATACCTGGAATAAATTAACTTTCACGAAAGATATTTCATTATAATACATGTCTTTTGTGTTTTCTTAGTTTTCTTTTGTGCCTTTTGTGGTTCAAAAAAACTTGCTAACAAATTGAATTATGAACTGGAAACAAACAACCCTCGCCGCATCCCGCACCCTCAACCTGGTAAACGATGAGACCATTAATCAGGTTTTGCTTGCCCTGGCTGATGAAGCAGTAGCTCAAGCCGATATGATACTATCAGCCAATGCGAAAGATTTGGCAGCCATGGAAAAGTCGAATCCCATGTACGATCGCTTGTTGTTAACGAAAGAAAGAATCGAAGGGATTGCCTCGGATATACGGAATGTGGCCACTTTACCATCTCCTCTCGGAAAAGTAAAAATGGAGATTGACAGGCCCAACGGGATGAGCATTACCAAAGTGAGTGTGCCTTTCGGTGTGATTGGAATTATTTACGAAGCCCGACCCAATGTGAGCTTTGATGTGTTCTCACTTTGTCTCAAATCAGGCAATGCTTGTGTGCTAAAAGGTGGAACGGATGCTTTTAACTCCAATACCGCTATCGTGCAGGTTATTCAATCGGTGTTGGCTAAACATGGACTGGATCAGAATATTGTAACGCTTTTGCCAGCCGGAAGGGAAGCTACGGCCGATTTGATGCATGCTGTCGGTTATGTGGATATGATTATCCCACGTGGAGGAAAGGGTCTGATTGATTTCGTGCGTGATAACTCCAAAATTCCGGTGATCGAAACAGGTGCGGGTATTTGTCATACTTATTTTGATGAATACGGAGATGTTGAAAAAGGTAAATCCATCATCTTTAACGCCAAAACACGACGCGTAAGTGTATGTAATGCACTCGATTGTTTGGTAATTCATGCAAAGAGGCTAGCCGATTTGCCTGTTTTGTGCGAAAAATTAGCCGAAAAGAAGGTAATCATCTATGCTGATGAGATATCTTTTCCGGTTTTACAGGGAAAATATCCTGCTGATCTGTTAAAGATTGCGGATGCGGCAAGTTTTGGAACTGAGTTTTTGGACTATAAAATGTCAGTGAAAACAGTTGCTTCAATAAATGAAGCGATTGATCTTATTTCAATTTATAGCTCGAAACATAGCGAATGCATTGTCAGTGAGTCAGATTCAAATATCCTGCTGTTTGACAAGCTGGTTGATGCTGCGTGCGTTTATACAAACGTTTCTACAGCATTTACCGATGGTGCACAGTTTGGTTTGGGCGCAGAGATTGGCATCAGTACGCAGAAAATGCATGCACGCGGACCGATGGCTTTAGAGGAACTTTGTTCGTATAAATGGATCATCAAAGGAAACGGACAGATACGATTCTAAATCATTAGCTTATGCGCTGAAAATGTAACAATTATATTTTTTTTATAATTTTTTTGCATATTCGAAAATATTTGTTTTCCTTTGTGCCTGAGAATGCGTAATGTATCGCATGGTTATTTCTGAATTTCACCTCCTTAGGCAGGTTTTGTTTTAACCAATACGTTTGTTTATGCTGTTCTTGAAAGGTTAATTTATTTATTTTATTTTTTATTTTATTTTCTTATGAACATTTATGTAGGTAACTTAAGTTACAGAGTCCGTGAAAATGACCTGCAAGGGGTTATGGCTGAATACGGCCAAGTGCAATCTTGTAAAATCGTTAAAGATCGCGAAACAAACAAATCAAAAGGTTTTGCTTTCGTAGAAATGGACGATGCAGGTGCTGAAAAAGCTATTGCAGAATTGAATGGTGCTGACCTTGATGGTCGTACTATGGTCGTTAAAGAAGCCAGACCAAAAGCTTAACAAACTTTCTGATTCAAGAAATTAACTTCTGTTGTCTTTATGGTAACAGGAGTTTTTTATTTTATACATATGAACTTGAGAGGATTATTACAGCAATCAGGAGTGGGTTCTAAAACTATCCAGCTAATCTCCTTGTCTGTCATGTTGGTGCTGTTTTTTTCGTTTATTTCGCATTGGGTAACCGGTGGCGATTACTCGGACGTAACAGCATTGAAGCTGGCTCAGTTTCTCCAGTCAATTGGATTATTCATCCTTCCTCCTTTCATCCTCGCCTACCTTTGGAGTGATAATTCCTCTGAATATCTGCAAATTAACCGTTCTCCAGATGCCAAAAGTGCACTGCTGGTCATCGTCATGATGGTGATGGCTATCCCTGCAATTAATTTGCTTGGTGAACTCAATCACGCATGCAGGTTTCCTGATTTTTTATCTTCTTTGGAGACGTATTTGATTGATTTGGAGAAAAAAGCGGAGGAGCTTACGAATAAGATGCTGATGGTTAGTACGGTGCCTGAGTTATTGGTGAATGTTGTTTTGATTGCAGTTGTACCTGCAATTGGCGAGGAACTGTTTTTCAGGGGTGTTATTCAGAAATTGTTACAGGAAAGACTCAAGTCACATGCAGCAGTCTGGATCACAGCGTTCATTTTCAGCACCATCCACTTTCAGTTTTTTGGTTTTATTCCCCGTTTGTTGTTGGGGGCATTGATGGGTTATCTTTTGGTGTGGACAAATAATCTTTGGATGCCGATTTTGGCTCATTTTACAAATAATGCCATGGCGGTAGTGTTTTTTTATTTGAAAAGCATGGGCAAAACATCCCTGGATTTAGAACATATTGGAAGTGCTGAAACGTATATTGTTGGGATTCTCAGCATAGTGATTGTTGCAGTTCTGATTTTTTTGTTCAGGCGACTTTCCCGATCTTCCAGACTTGAATGATTTAGGCACCGATCGTTCTTCTCTCCCTCACAATCATCAAAGCTTGTTCCTTGATATCATCCGGAAGTGCGATTGATCTCAATTGAAGACTTCTCAACCAGCCGGCAACATCACTTTCTTTCAGGGTATAAAAGACCTCGGAGAGTTGATTTCTTTGCGTTTTTGTATAGTCTGAAGGGTTGAGTCTTGCCAACTCATCCAATTCCTCATCATCATAATAAACGATTTCACAATCGGGAGTTAACAAAGAATCCTTGTCGCAGACCTCGTGCGCACCACAACATTCTTCGTTCATCTCGTAATTGACCTCAACTTCTTCCTGTTTTTTCTTTCTGTTCAGGTAAGTGAACAGCATCAATACCGCTGCTCCCACAACTAAAATTATAATAAGCACCCACATAAACAATCTTTTCTAAACAAAAATATAATATTGAATTGCATTAGTCACATGACAAACTAAAGTGTACGCATGTTACTAATGTGGTTTTAAAAATAAAATCACCGCAAAAGTAGTTAATTGTAGTTGAAATTACCTATTTTTGTGAGTTAAAAATACAATAGAAACGATTTTTTTCAGTTTTAAATGCAGGCCTTAAAAACCTGACAGATGACGCTAATTTGTTCCAATCTTGAAGTCAAAGCATACATATATACTGGTATTCATTTCGATGCTATTTTTGGTATCCGGTTGTTCCATGAATAAGAACACCTGGACTACCCGAACTGTTCAGTCGGTTAACACCCGATTCAATGTTCATTTTAACGGCAGAATAAGTTATGAGGAAGGTCTGAAAGCCATTGCGCAAGCCCAAAAAGATGA
>JAUSNQ010000154.1 GCA_030655595.1 Paludibacter sp. | reverse complement strand
ATACATCGAGATTCAACCTGAAAGCACTGCGTATTGATGAGCTGATTATCGAAACCTGCAATACAGTCATTGCTGCAAATCCTCAAAACATTGTTCAAATCGATTTCGAACAACTCCCCGACAATGAGGAGTCGCTCACACTACAAGGCAACGAACAACTACTCTCAATCGCATTCAAAAACCTGATAGACAATGCTTGTAAATTCTCCGAAAATAAATCGGTGGATGTGAAACTACGTGCCGGGAAAAACGGCATATCCATCTTGTTTAAAGATGATGGCATCGGCATTCCACCGGAAGATCTCGACAGCATCTTTAATCCTTTTTACAGAGGCAAAAACACCCATTACATTGCAGGTTATGGGATTGGGTTAGCGCTTACTCAAAAGATTATTGAATTACATAATGGAACTATTACAGTAGAGTCCACACTCGGAAAAGGATCTGTATTTACTGTTTCTTTTTCTCTTGAAACCTCTATATTCTAACCTTATTTTAATCTCTTTCTAATTCATTTCTAACTACTTCCTAATTTCCTGTTAATATTTCGTATATACATATCAGCTACCTTTGATGCAGTTTATATTCTCATATAAAAAATTGCATTCATGATCAGAGATAAAAAAATTTTTATCACCGGAGGAGCAGGATTTATTTCTACCCGGTTAATACAGGAACTTATCTACGAAAACTCTATTACGGTTTACGACAATTTTCACCGCGATACCCTCTCGGGCAGTAATGTGGCCAATCATCCTAATCTGACTATCATTAAGGGATCGGTACTCGACTACCCAAAATTGGAGTCGTCGATGCAGGGTGCCGATATTGTGGTTCACGCTGCTGCCATTGCCGGCATTGACACCGTGATAAAGAGTCCCACAAGCACGATGCAGGTCAATATGATGGGAACTGCCAAAACACTCGAAGCGGCACGGGTTAATAAAGTGAGCGACCGTTTCATCAATTTCTCGACTTCCGAAGTTTTTGGCAGTTATGCTTATAAAACACAGGAAAACAGCAATACTGTGGTAGGCAGTGCCGGTGAAGCCCGCTGGACTTACGCGGTCAGCAAACTCGCTGCCGAACACATGGCCATGGCTTACCACCATGAGTTTAATCTCCCCATAGTGAATGTCAGACCTTTCAATGTGTATGGTGCTGGACAGACTGGTGAGGGTGCGCTTCAGATTTTTATCACAAAAGCTTTACTGAACGAAGAAATCTATATCTATGGTGATGGAAGTCAAATTCGATCCTGGTGTTATATCAACGACTTTATTGATGGATTGATGCGCTGTATCGAAAATCCGGCTGCCATTGGTGAGTCGTTCAACATTGGAAACGCCCGGGCGGTACTCACAACCTACGGACTGGCTCAAACTGTTTGCAGGGTTTTGGGATCGAATTCGCCCATCTTACACAAACCCCCTCTTTCTGCGGATGTGGAATTGCGGATACCTTCGATCGAAAAATCATCCCGAATCCTTGGTTTCGAAGCAAAAACGCCCATCGATGAAGGGATCCAGAAAACTGCGGAGTGGATGAAAACATTCAACAAGTTGATTAGTCCGGTATTAACGTAAACAATGCATCATGATCCGACTTTCAAGACCCTATATTCCCGAAAAATCGCTTGAGGATGTAATCAAATGCATTCGGACAGGTAACCTGATTCAGGGCGAACAGGTAGCTGCTTTCGAAGATGCTCTGTCAGAATTTTTGGACATTGGTGAAGTGATTGTGGTTTCGAGCGGTACTGCCGCCTTGTTCCTTTCGCTTATTGCCCACGATATTGGCGCAGGCGATGATGTAATCATTCCGGCATACAGCTTTCCCGGGGTAGCCAACGTAGTTGAACTGACCGGTGCCCGTCCTGTTTTTGTCGATATTTCACTGAAAGATTGCTGTATTGATGTTTCACTGATTGAAAGAAAAATCACAAAACGAACAGCGGCAATCATGCCTGTTCATGCATTTGGGCACCCTGCCGGGATGAATCACATCAATACACTTGCCGAGAAAAATGGATTGATTGTGATAGAAGATGCTGCTTGTGCTCTCGGAACCCAATATCAGGGTAAACCCGTCGGTGTTTTTGGCGATGCTGCATGCTTCAGTTTTCATCCACGTAAAATTCTTACAACCGGTGAAGGTGGTGCTGTGGTAACGCAAAAGAGTTCTGTGGCAAACAAAATCCGGAAACTCAGGAATCACGGTATAAAAATTCTCGACGCATCGACCGATTTTGTATTCCCGGGCTATAATTTCAGAATGACTGATTTTCAGGCAGCAATGGGTTTAGAACAACTGGTGCAACTGAACGAAACAATCACTATTTTCAGGAATCAGGCGGAGCATTATGCCCGTTTATTGGAAGATAGTCCTGTTGAATACTGCTACCCACACAACAAAGATCATCTTTCAACCTACCAGTCATTTCAGATCTTTCTTCCGGGAGACATCACGGCAAGCAAAATGAAGTCGGGTTTGTACAACAGAGACATTGAATCCAATATTGGCGCGCATGCAATTCCTTATCAGAGTTTTTACAAGGAGAAGTATTCTCCTGAACCGAAAGAGTATCCGGCAGCACTCAGAGCATGGCGAAACGGACTGACACTCCCAATGGGCAGGCACATCACGGGTGAAAATCAGGAATACATTGTCAAACAGCTTTTAACCCTCGTAAAAGAATATGGATTTTAGCAGCATAAAACCCCGCAACTCTCATGGCGACGGACAATTCAGACCGGATATGTTCCGATTGTTCGGTCAGGGAGTAATTATTGAAAGTGGAGTACTGGTATTTCATCCGGAAAATATCTCGGTACACGATCATGTGTATGTTGGACATCAAACCATTCTGAAAGGCTATTATCAGGGCGAAATGATAATTGGTGAAGGCAGCTGGATTGGACAACAATGTTTTATTCATTCCGCCGGAGATGTCATCATTGGAAAAGCCGTGGGTATCGGTCCGGGGGTTAAAATCTTAACATCGGTTCACGATGATTTTCTTGTAGATATACCTGTTATTCATCATCCGGTGCGTTTTGCACCGGTCAACATCGGCGATGGAGCGGATATTGGCACAGGTGCAATTTTATTGCCGGGTATTACCATCGGCGAAGGAGCTATTGTTGGTGCGGGATCGGTGGTAAATATTGATGTTGAACCCTTTAGCGTGTATGCTGGAGTGCCTGCACGTTTCCTGCGTTACAGAAACATCCCATGAGCGTAGCCGTTGTCGATTACGGACTCGGGAATACCGGATCGATACTGAATATGCTCAGACACCTTGGTATTCAGTCGTATATATGCGACAAACCCGAAGACCTGAAGCAGGCTTCGCGAATCATCCTGCCGGGTGTTGGTGCTTTTGACCACGGTATGAAGAATCTGGCATCAACAGGGATGATTGATAAACTGAATGAAATGGTGATAAAACATAAAATACCGGTGCTGGGAATTTGTTTGGGAATGCAACTGATGTCGCAGCATAGCTCCGAAGGCTCAACTGCGGGGTTGAAATGGATCAACGCAAGCACAATCGGGTTCAGTCAGCCACCCTTGCAGAGACTGAGAATACCACATACCGGATGGAACAATGTGCAGGAAGTGAACGCCAATCCCTTACTGAAAAACCTCCCTGAAGATGCGCGGTTTTACTTTGTTCACTCCTACCATGTGCAGTGTCATGAACCTGAAATTGTGGCCGGTCGGACAAACTATGGTGGCTGGTTCGATTCCGTGATTGTCAAAGACAACATCTTCGGGTGCCAGTTTCACCCGGAAAAAAGCCATCGTTATGGTATGATAATATTGGAAAATTTCAATCAAGTTTAAAATGCTTCAAAACCGATTGATGCCCTGTCTGCTGATAAAAGACGGTCAGCTGGTAAAAACGGAACGCTTTCGCAACCCCCGTTATGTGGGCGATCCGGTTAATGCCGTAAAAATATTCAACCGCAAGGAAGTCGACGAGCTGATTGTGCTGGACATCTCTCCCGAAAGGGGTAAAAGAGGTCCCGATATGTCGCTGATACGCCGCATTGCCGATGAATGTTTCATGCCGGTATGTTACGGCGGAGGTATTACCAGTGTGCAACAAATCCGGGAAATTCTGAAGACGGGAATAGAAAAAGTAGTTATTGGTACAGCTGCCCACACACATCCATTCCTGATTCAAGAAGCAGCCGACCTTTTTGGTAGTCAGTGCGTTGTGATATCGGTTGATGTCCGGAAAAATCTTTTTGGTGAATACCGGCTTTGGTATCAGTCGGGAAGAAAAAAATCAGCAAAAAACATCGACCAGTTTCTTTTAGAGGTGGAAACTGCCGGTGCTGGTGAAATACTGATACACGACATGTCGAGAGAAGGCACCTGGAAAGGCTTTGATATCAATCTGATACAGAAGATCTGCTCCCGGGTCGAAGTACCGGTGATTGCACTGGGAGGAGCCGGCGATGTAGTACATATAAGTGCTGCGCTGGTCGACGGGCATGCCTCTGCAGTAGCTATCGGGAGTATGGCTGTATATCAGCAAAAAGACAAAGGAGTGCTTATTAATTTTCCGGAAAGGGAAATTCTGAAAAAAATAAATCAATTATAATATCAACAATGAGCTGTACACGTTGCATTTACGATAGTACCATCCCTTATATCAATTTTGATGGAGAGGGTGTTTGTAATTATTGCCGTCAGCACGACGAGTTGAATTACTTGTATCCAACAGGGAAAACAGGAATGAGTTACCTCGAAAAGCTTGCATCGAAAATTAAAAAGGAACAGAAAAACAAACCTTACGATGTGGTGGTGGGAGTAAGCGGAGGAACCGATTCGTCGTACCTGCTTTGGTTCACCAAGTTTGTGCTCGGACTCAGGCCGCTTGCAGCACATTACGACAACACCTGGAATTCGGATATCGCCGTTGAGAACATTCAGAAAGTAACCGAAAAACTGGGCATCGACCTGTACACCCATGTGGTTGACAACCTCGAATATGCCGATATTTTCAAGTCATTTCTGAAGGCTTCGGTTCCCGATGTGGATACTCCGAGCGACATAGCGCTGGCTGCAGTACATTATATGGCCTGCCGCAAATACGGAATTAAGTATATTTTCGAAGGTCATTCCTTCCGTACCGAAGGTATTTCGCCACAAGGTTGGTTTTATATGGATGCCCGCTATATCAGGTCAGTACAAAAGCAGTATGGCACACGAAAAATCAAAACCCTGCCCTTGCTTGATTTGCATAAATGGCTGAAATGGACGGTTATCGACGGCATAAAGAAAATTCGGCCGTTGTATTACCTGGATTATGACAAGGAGCAAACCAAGCAATTTCTCAGTTCTGAATTCGGATGGAGGTATTATGGCGGTCACCACATGGAAAACCGCACCGCTTGGTTCACCAACAATTTTTGGTTACCCCGGAAGTTTGGCTACGACCTTCGCTTGTGCGAGTTTTCGGCCTTGGTGCGTTCGGGACAGTGGACACGGGAGATGGCTCTCAGCGAAATCAAAAAACCCAAACCCATAGAACAGGAACTGATAACCGAAATCAAAAAACGATTGGATATCAGCGAGGAGGAATTTCAGACTTATCTGCTTGCTCCTAACAAATCATACCGTGATTATCCGACTTACAAAAAGACATTCGAACGATTTCGATGGTTCTTTTTCCTGTTGACCAAAGCGAATCTCATTCCGCTTAGCTTCTATCTCAAATATACTCGGAACTACGACGAAGAGTCACAAGATTCAAATTATACCGGAAATTCTTCGCAGAAAAAGAATTAAGCCAACATTTAAAATAATATAAATGAAAAGAATTTATATAGGTAATAAAGAAATTGCCGGGTATTTCACCCGTCTGAAAGAAGGATTCGATAAACTCGGTGTCGAAGCCGATTTATGGTTCCTTATTGGCAGTGATTATTACAATCCACCGATGAACCGCCTCGCGTTACTCAATCAGGCTGTTTTCAGATTCTACCGCCGCTGCCGGAAACCCTGGCTGCTTCCGCTGATGCTTCCTGCGGCAGGTTTGTTGATGCTGATTCATACTGTTGTATTTTTGTATGCTTTGGTACGTTACGATGTATTCATTCTCAATTCACAACCATTTTTCACTTACCACGAACTGGCCATATTGCGTCTGTTCCAAAAGAAAATAATTGTCGTATTTCTGGGAACCGAATCTCGTCCGGCCTATTTATCCGGCAACAGCATTCTCGGGAAATATACGGCTTCCGACGGGACACTGCGACTGTCGCGCTGCTACCGCGACACCAAAGCCCAGTACAAACGCATTGCCCTCATCGAGAAATATGCGCATCACATCATCAACCATCTCCCGACAGCCCTTTTCCAGAAAAAGCCTTTCATCGCTTGGCTGCATGTAGGATTTCCAAATGATGAAAACCTGATGACTCCGGCACCTCCTCAAAACGGTTTCTCCAGAATTGTAAAAGTGCTGCATGCACCCTCAAACAGTAAGGCCAAAGGCACAGCCATCATCGAAGAAATCATCGGCAAACTGCAAAAAGAAGGCCTTCCCATTGAATATCTGCGTTTAGAAAACGTGCCAAACGAGCAGGTAATTGATGAACTATCGCGCTGCGATCTGGTGGTGGACGAACTCTATTCAGATATTCCAATTGGCGGCCTTGGTACCGAAGCAGCATTTGCCCGTAAAGCAGTAATCAATGGCGGATACTATGCAAGAGGTATCCGGCAAGATTATCCTGACGAACTGATTCCCCCCGCCTGTTTTTGTCAGCCCGAAAATCTGCACTACGAAATCAGAAATTTAGTCATCAACAAACCTTTGCGACAGGAATATGCCACAAAACTGCATGATTTTGTAACTTCCCGCTGGTGCAACGCTGCCGTTGCCGAAAAATACATGCATATCATCAACGATAATATCCCGCAGGAGTGGATGTACGATCCGAAAAAGCTGCATTATTTCAAAGGATACGGCATCAGCAAAGATAACCTGAAAGCTTTTTTGCGCAGCTACGTGATGCGCAACGGACTGAATGCGCTTTTTCTCGACGATAAGCCGGAGTTGCTGGCACAAATAACAGAATTCATCACCACGCAAAGCGACTGAACATGCTGCGACAGTTTATAAGAGATATAGGGGTTTATGGATTCTCCGGAATGTTGGTCAGGCTTATTTCGTTCCTGCTCATCCCACTGTATGTTCGTGTTCTGTCAACTGACGATTATGGAATTATCGACCTCATTTCGCTGTTCGGCACCTTATCTGGCGTGGTACTTTCGCTCGAACTGTACCAGTCGGTATCCCGCTACTTTGCCGGAGGCGGTGCCGTAAGCCGCAGGGAATATGCCTCAACAGGACTGATGTTTTACCTGTACAGCTACACCCTGTTCACGACCCTGATGTTGGTTTTTGCCGAACAACTGAGCGAGCTCATCTTCAGTATAAAAGGGCGGGAAGAAATATTCAGGATAGCAGTACTTTCCATGCCAGTAACAGCGCTGTTCAGTTATTTTCAGAACATGTTGCGATACTCATTGCAATCGGTGAAGTATTCGCTCATCAATATCTTTTACTCCGTAGCAACTATATTGCTCTCGGTATTGTTTGTGGTAGTTCTGAATCAGGGACTTAGCGGTGTTTATCTGGGATTAATTGCCGGCGGAATTCCCTCGATAATGCTGTCCATATGGTTCAACAAACAACATCTTTCGTTCACCTGGAGTCAACAGGTTATGAAACAAATGCTCCGGTTCAGTCTGCCACTCACAGCTTCGGCCTTAGCCATCTACTCGCTCACCTACTTCGACCGCATCCTTATCAGGCATTTCCTATCCCTTTCCGATCTTGGTGTGTACGCAGTGGCCTTTCGCATCGCGGCCATTCCGGTAGTGCTGATGAGCATTGTTAACAGCTCTTTCCTGCCACTAATCTACAAGCATTACCGCGAAAGCAGCATCAGCCGCGACCTGACACGCATTTACGGCTACGGTTTCGTGGGAGGAATAGCGCTGATAACCCTGCTGAGTCTGTTTTCGGGCTCCATCATCTCTATCATAACCACCCCCGAATATCATGAAGCTGCCAGGGTATTACCTCTACTGCTTTTCTCCGGGTTCCTGATACAGTTTGCCGGCATGTTTGTAGGGTTGAGTCTGGCCGAAAAAACCAGCATCACGGCCCTCATCTACGCAGGCGGACTTGTTCTGAATCTCGTCCTCAACATCTACCTTATTCCCACACTCGGCATCACCGGCGCCGGCTGGTCGGCATTGGGGTCGTCGGTGCTGATACTGGTATTACAAATCTGGTTTTCGGAGAAATACTATCCGGTGACAAGGAGAAAGTGAAATTGCTAAACATCCTGTTCAGGATATCAAATACAAAAAACACATTTTCCTGAAAATAGGCTTAGCACTGCATCTGAAAAATAAGCGATAAAAATGAATAAAATCTGCTTATTCCAACAAAATTGCAGGAATAAGATGGTTTCTGTCTGCTTATTCTGAAAATAAAAATCTATATTTGCAGGCAGCATTTAAATTCTACCTTACTAATCCATTGTTGAGATGTGCGCTGTTTAAGCCAACTGGAGAACTGCAGTCGTTGCTGAACTTTATGGAAAGCAATAAGATTGAACAGGCCATTGTTACCAGCATAGAAAAACGAGGTAAAAAACAATTGGAGAAAGTTGCGCTGCAGTTTATTCCTACTGCAGTTTATGCGTACAAGGTAGGACATAACACTTTAAAAAAACGCAAGCAGGAAATCGGACTGTAAAAATAAGCAGGCTGAAACCGCCTTATTAATAATTTAGTGTTTATAATGTTGAATTTTTGATAGATACAATGTGAAAATAAGAAATACCTGTATTGTCTCCAAGCAAAAGAACAGTTATAAATCAATTGGCAGAAAAATATTATCCGACTATGGAACTCAAATCACTTAAACCCCGTTTGGCATTAAACCATACTTTCTCCTTAAAATAAATCTTTTAAAATTTTTATCTTACCCCATGAACGACCCCAAAAACGCCCTTCTCGTCGAACTCTACGACCTCGCCATTACCCCCGGCAGCAACAAATGTTTCGGCAAAGTTCTCACAAAGAGATTCCTCAAAGAAGATGACCTGATTAAAATCGCGGTTAGTCGCCGGACAGAGTTGAACCCTTCTACCCTGCGCGCAGCCATCGACATACTACAGGAAATCGCGATGGAAGAATTGCTCAACGGAGCTTCGGTGAATTTCGGACCGGGGATTTTCAAACTGGCGGTGAATGGTGCTTTCGCTCCTGAAAATCCTGAATGGAACGACGAAGAACATAAAATTGTGCTGCAGGTAACTCCCATCACCAAACTCTCCCGGAAGATGAAAAACATTGAAGTGAAAGTCCGTGGTATGGCACCGGTAAAGAACTGCATCAATACGGTCAGAGATATTGCGACCGGCAAAATCAACGAATGCCTGACCCGTGGTCGTGCGGTGGAACCCGTTGATTATCAGATGGAACTGACAACGCAATACTCCAATGGCTCTACACTGACAAAACAACCCCGCTGCTATCAGTTCCAAACCATCTTGAAGGTAATCTGAGAACATGACTGTGTTTTTGTAATCAATTACCCCTATATGTATCATGATGCAACGCTAAGTGTTGACACAAGACGTAGCGTTGCGTCTTGTAGTAACATCGGGAAGGGAACATGCTCCATGTTTGAGAGTTTAAGTACATCGAATACAACATTGTGTGAAATCCGCATCGTAAAAAAAAGCAAATACAATCTTTCATCTTTCATACTTTTTTGTATTTTTGCATTGTTAATTTTCAACCTTAAATTTAATCTATTTATCAATGGAAACTTCACACTTCAGCAGATCCTTTTCTGTATGTACTGCGCGTACTATGCTAAAATCTCTTTTCGTCGCAATTTTCTTACTGACTTCCAACTTGTTCTCAACAAGCTATGCTCAATGTTTTGTAGATGCCGGTCACAACAGAGTCGTCGGGTATAACATGGAACTACAATTCCAAGCCTGGCCACGACTAAAAGCCAGTTGGAAAGAACATCACAAGAAAAACACGAATACTTATATGGATGCCTGTTTCATAAACGACACCTCAATGGTCGTAGTTGGTTCCGGAGGTTCTATATTAAAATTCAGCAATGATAATTGGCATGTGATTACTAGCGGCGTTACCACACCAATCAATGCCGTTGATTTTTATGATGATAAAAACGGATTAGCGGTTGGGTCAAATGATGTTATTTTAAAAACTACAGATGGAGGTAATACCTGGAATCAGATTTCCAGCGCAACAGGTTATCATTTTTCTGCTGTTCAGTATATCAATTCACAAACCATCATGATCAGTGGCTATAAGTTAGTAACCGGTCAGCCTGTTAAAAGCGGCTTTTATAGAAGTGTTGACGGCGGTAACAACTGGGATTTGATGGCGGAAATCTCCGGTTTCCGGATTACTTCCTTTGATTTTGTTAATGCATCGGTTGGTTTTGCGTGCGGCAATAACAAAGGGATATATAAAACAACAGACGGAGGCTCTAACTGGCAACAAATGAATACAGACCACATTGACCTGAATCCAACATTGAACGAAATAAAAGCTGCATCAGCCGATGTGATATATGCTGTGGGCAGTCATGGCAGCATCATCAAATCTATTGATGGCGGTGAGAACTGGTACAATATAAATCTGTATCATGTTCATCTGAGAACTTTCAATGACAAAATGGTTGAAACGCAAATGGCTACTTTCGAATCGATTATTTGTTTTACTCCGGAAAAGATTATGGTTTCAGGCTACATGTCATTTGAGCGTATTGGGTTTATTCTGAAATCCGATGATGCAGGTGAATTCTGGAATGAAGAAAAGGTAATCACAGGAGTAAAACCAAGAATAATGAAAATTGCCAAAAACGCATCCGGGGGAATCATTGCTGCAGGAGATGAAGGTGTGATTCTGTCAAAATCACCTGAAGATAAATTTGAATGGTCGCCAGCAACCGGATTAAGTGATGCTAATATCCCGGATCCAATTGCCATGTCGTATAGCACAACCAATTATACTGTTACGCGAACTTCAGGCAACTGTACTGCTACAGATGAGCTGACAGTCTACGTTACAACTACTTCCGAAAACAAAAAAAACATCAATTGCGGACAGGGTGTACTGTTAGACAAAGTACCCTACCCCAGCAATTTCACAGGCAATGTCCGTTATAAATGGACACCGGCAACAGGACTAAACAGCGATACCATTGCCCAACCATTTTGTACCGCCACAGAAGCCACACAATATACAGGCATAGCCATTCTAAATGATGGCGTTTATTTCATCGATTCTGTTTTTACACAAAAACAATTTGTTGTTGTAAATTCATTTGACATAAATGCGGGTGATGATATTTATACCGTTTGCGGGAGTGACGTAGCATTACAGGTACAAAACAATTTTCCAGCTGGTGAGCATGTGAGTTACAAATGGTATCCGGCCGACGGATTAGATGATGACACCAAACAAAACCCCATCGCCACTGTGTCCGGAAGCATCACTTATACTGTTGCTGTAACGACTGCATCGGGCTGTGTGGCTTACGACGATGTGAATATAATTGCAAATGCATTTCAACCTGTTACCTTCTCAAAAAATGTTTCGCTATCATGTGGCGGGTCAGTTGTGCTCGATAGCATTGCTACGAATTATTCCGGTTCCGGCAAACTCAGTTACAAATGGTCACCTGCAACCGGTTTAAACAGCGACACCATCGCGAATCCGGTTTGTTCTGCAAACACAAACACCACCTATAAAGTTATCATCACCACTCCGGCAGGAAACAGCACTTCTACCAATGTCATTGTGCAGGTAGTACCCATTCAGATCAATGCCGGGAACAACAAGTCTTTTTATTGCGGCGAACAGGTACAACTTGATTCAGTTACCACGAATTTCAGCGGTACTGGTGTATTGAAATACAAATGGACACCGGCAACGGGTCTCAGCAACGACACCATTCCCAATCCGATCGTAACATCAGAAGATACAAGAACTTACACCATTACCGTTACAGCCGACGGAGGTTGTAGTGCCAGCAAAGCAATAACCGTAACCAAACTGGCGGTTCCGACGCCCGCAATAACCGGTGTGAGTGTCGATGCTCTGAGCAAAAACCTCATCATGTGGGAAACTCCTGCTTTCGAATACGACAGCATTTACATCTACAAAGAAACTTCCCAGTTGAATCAATACCTGAAAATCGCTTCAGTAGAAAAAGGCATTAATTCTTACTCTGATACCCTTTCACAACCGAAGGTCATGTCGAATGCCTATAAAATTTCATTGCTTGACCCTTGTGGAACAGAGACCGTATTGAGCAACCGGCATAAAACCATGCATCTGGCAATCAACAAAGGAGTAGGCAATTCATGGAATCTGATATGGGAACCTTATATTGGCTTCGAGGTCGCTACTTATTATATCTACCGCGGAACATCAGCCAACCAGCTTTCACTGATATCTTCCTTATCGGGAGCCAACACCCAGTTCTCAGACTTCACAGCACCTGCCGGAGATATTTATTACCAGATAGAAGCTGTAAAATCAGGAGCTTCGAATATAAAAAGTTCAGTCGGGAAAGTTAAGTCCCAATCATTTACTTCCCGGTCCAACATTGCCGCGTACCTCGAAAATGTAGGTGTCAATGCTCCAGACGATTTTAGCAGTGACATTGTGTTGTTACCAAATCCGGCACACAACCACCTGGAAGTGCAAACAAAAGTCTTCAACGGAACTCCTTTAACCCTTACGATATACAATTTGCAGGGTGTCGCACTGAAAAAAGCAACCATAATCAGCGTAAAACAACACATCGACATCACTGATTTAGCACCGGGAATGTATCTGGTTGTGCTGGAAGACTCACAGACAAAAGGAAGCAGGAAGTTGGTGGTGAGGTAAATAGTTCCATGCATGCATTCGGACTGCCTGAAAGACGTTGAAACCCTTGCGGATATTCCTGTTTCAGCAGTGATCAAATACCCATTAAACTTCATTTGACGTTAAAATAAAAGTACATGGAAATTATAGACACTGTCAAACTGGCTCTTAAAAACAACATCGATGAAAAAACCGTGCAAACGAGTCAGCGTTTCTTCAAAGAAAAGATTATAACCTATGGCGTTAAGGTTCCAATGGTTGATAAAATCAGCAAGGAGACTTTCAAACTAATTGCAAACAAGCCAAAGTCAGAGATTCTTTTACTTTGCGAGCAGCTCTGGCAATACGGTTATCTCGAGGAATCATTTGTCGCCTGTAACTGGTCATACAACATCCGTAAGCAGTACGAACCGGCAGATTTTCAGGTGTTTGAAAGATGGATTAACAAGTATGTGAACAACTGGGCTTCGTGCGACACACTTTGCAATCACACGGTGGGCACATGCATAGCAATGTATCCTGAACACATCGTCAAGCTTAAAGAATTTGCTAAGTCGGAAAACAGATGGGTACGCAGAGCTGCGGCAGTAAGCTTAATTGTTCCGGCAAGAAAAGGAAAATTTCTGCAAGATATATTTGAAATTGCCGATATCCTGCTTTTAGATCAGGACGATTTGGTACAAAAAGGCTATGGCTGGATGTTAAAAGTTGCCAGTCAGGCCAATCAGCAGGAAGTATTTGACTATGTGTTGAAAAATAAATCTGTGATGCCTCGTACAGCTTTGAGATATGCCATCGAAAAAATGCCGAAAGAGATGAAGAGAAAGGCGATGGAGAAGTAATTTGCAATTCCGGATTTTTTGGCTATTCCTACATCTGTTTTTCTGATTTTGTCACCCGACCAATTTGTAAGACCCATATTTTTCTTACTTGCAAGTGCCCTTTCCGCGATTAATTCAGCGGCTGTATGCTGATGAACAGCCCAATGTAATTTATTAATGTGTTGCTACATGACTTTGAACACGATAACCAACTGAAATAATCATGTCCAGATTGTAATACATGATTTGCCTTTTTACTTTCCGGAGACCTTCTTGTTGAACTTGTGCAAAAAATGCACAAGTTGAAGATTCTAGTAATTCCCCCGAATCGTAAATCTTTTTAATGTGCTTAACTATTGAAGTCCGATCGGTCTGAAACAGTTCTTCCATCTGTGTTTGATTCAACCAAACTGTCTCATTTTCCAGACGAACATCAATTTTGGTTTGACCATCAGTTGTTTGGTATAATATGATATTGCTTTTATTCTCCATGGTAAAAATGCATTAAAAGTTTGCTTGTTCTTTATCCCAAACGGAACGAATTCGTTTTTTATTAAAAATTTTGATGGCGGTCTCTTGATTCATCGTCATATTGAATTTGATTTACAGATAAATAATATGGTTTATTGAGAGTATTTTATGCGGTTAAAAACACAGTCAAAGATAGTAATTTGGATTAATATTTTCAATGGCTATGCGAAGATTTTTAAAAGAGTTACTCTGAACTTTCTTCCCCCACGCTTGTTTCAATAAACAAAAACAACATGGGCTTAAAAGTAATTATCACCGGCTCCACGGGTATGGTAGGCGAAGGTATCATGCAGGTTTGCCTGAATCATCCTTCTATAGAGAAAGTATTGCTCCTCAATAGAAGATCGGCGGGGGTAAAACATCCCAAACTCACGGAAATTCTGCATTGGGATTTTACAAACCTTGCACCAATAGCGAATCAACTGGCTGGATATGATGCTTGTTATCATTGCATGGGCATCTCATCAGTAGGGACAGAAAAGGATTACTACTACAAGGTGACTTACGAAATGTCGATGGAGTTAGGCAAAACCCTGAGTCGATTGAATCCCGAAATGGTGTTTTGTTATGTTTCGGGGGCAGGTACCGACGAGACTGAAACTTCTAAATTAGAATGGGCTCGTTTAAAGGGTCGTACTGAGAATGAGTTGGCTCAACTGCCTTTCAAAAAGATGTACGCATACCGCCCCGGATTTATCAAACCAATTCCCGGAGCAGTACATGCCCACACTTTTTACAACTACATCAACTGGATGTTTCCCTTTGGAAAAAATTTGTATCCCAACGGATTTAATACCATGGAGGAACTGGGATTGTCGATGATTAATCTGACTGTGCATCCGGCGGATGTGAAGATTTTGAGAGGGAATGAAATTACACGGTTTGCTTAGGTTGATGCCATTCTCTCGGCACGACAGACTTTTACTTTAATAACTTCCGTTTTTCAACATTTTCAAGAATCTGCATTTGCTGAATCGCAATTTTATTCAAACGAACTAATCTTTCAGATTGAGATAACCCTTCGTTGATAAATACCGCATTCAGATTCTCTAAGTTCGACAGACAAATCAACTCATTAATGCCGGCATAATCCCTGATATTACCTTTCAAATCAAGATTGGCATCACGCCATTGTTTAGCGGTTTGTCCAAAAAGTGCCATATTCAGCACATCGGCCTCATTGGCATACACATAGTTGATTTGCTCTTTGCTAAGCTCTTCCGGAATTAAATGCACCTTTACCGCATCAGTATGTATGTGATAATTTATTTTGGCCAATTCTCGTTTTGCTGTCCAGCCGAGTTGTTTTTGTTCTTCTTCCTTGAGGCGTTGGAATTCTTTAATAAAGTACAATTCAAATTCGATGGAAATCCATGCTGCAAACTTAAATGCAATATCTTTATGGGCAAAAGTGCCTCCATAGCGACCCGATTTAGATATTATTCCTTTGGCATTAGTGGCTTCGATCCATTTTTGAGGAGAAAGTGTAAAGGCATTTAATCCTGCATCTTTTCTAAACCCCTCGAATTCGAGGGGTTTAAAATCCGAATTATATAAGGTTTCCCAAATGCCAAGATATTCGATGGTGTTTCTGTTACGCATCCAATTGGCGATAACATCAGTAGGTTCATTGCTTTTAAATCTTGCAATATCCGTCAACGATATATAATCGTTGTCATTAATCGTGAGAATTGTAACATCTGTTTGTTGTACATAAATTTTAGCCATAAACATTCATATTAAAGGTTAGTCATTAAGGTTGATAAAAATAATACAATATTTCCTGATGATAAAATCTTGACTCGTATTTTTTTTGACTATTTTCCGGAGAAATAAAGTGGTCAGATTCGACCACTTTAATGTTTGAATTATGAAGAATTAGGGCTCAATGTATTTCGAATCCCTCACGCCGGCATCGCCCGCCACAACTAATTCGGTGAATGCGAAAGGTGAATACTTGAAGTTATATTCTCTGCAAAACATCACAACAAATCATTACCATCGTTGTATTATTTTCACTATTAATGGTGATAGCTTGGTGTCTCATACGGATGTAATTTTGCACCCGATAAATCAATCTATAAAACTATTTGTAATGAAAAGATATATTTTTTTTGCTATACTATTGATTAGCGGAATGACTTTCGCCGAAACGGGAGTCATTGAAGGAAAGGTTTTTACGCAGGACGGAAATCCTGCTGAATTCGTAAACGTAATTCTCGTTGGGACTTCGAAAGGTGCAACGGTGCAGGCTGACGGTAGTTTTTCAATTCCAGAAGTAAAACCGGGGACATACACCCTGAAAGCGTCGTTTGTGGGACTTGATACGCAGTCGAAACAAGTGACGGTAGCATTCAACCAAAAGGTAAAAACTGATTTTACATTAACCGAAAACAGCAAGGAACTCAAAGAAGTGGTGGTAACATCCAACCCTGCCCGTTATGTGGCCGACTATCCTTCGATTTCGCTTCGGTTGAAAACGCCGGTACTGCAACTTCCGCAAAACATACAAATTGTCACCAAACAGGTGATTCAGGATCAACAGATTTTCGACATGCTTGAGGGAATTACCCGCAATGTGAGCGGAACACAGCGCATGGAGCACTGGGACAATTATGCCTTGATTTATATGCGGGGTTCGCAGATCGCAGCTTTCAGGAACGGGATGAACGTTACCATGTCGTGGAGCCCGCAACCGGAAGACATGAGCATGGTGGAACGCATTGAGTTCGTGAAGGGTCCTGCGGGATTTATGCTGGCCAACGGCGAACCTAGCGGATTCTATAATGTCGTAACTAAAAAACCTACCGGTATTACGAAAGGGGAAGTCGGCATGACGGTCGGAAGTTTCGAGACTTTCCGGGGAACGCTCGACTTAGACGGCATATTGGATAAAGAAGGAAAACTCCTCTACCGCCTAAACTTACTGGCGCAATCGAAAGGCTCTCACCGCGACTATGAATTCAGCGACAAAATAGCCATTGCTCCGGTCCTCAAATACCAATTGAACGACAAAACTTCTCTGACCGCCGAATATACTTATCAGCGCAACAAAATGTCGACCATCGGGACGAACTATGCTTATTCGAAAAATGGATTTGCTGATCTCCCGGTGGACTTTACCACCGCGGAAGATAATATGCCTCCTACCCTGCTCACCGAAAGTTCAGTTTTCGTGACCATGGTGCACAACCTGGATCAAAACTGGAAATTCACCGGACAGGTGGCTTACATCAATTCGCTGCAGGAAGGTCAGAGTTTATGGCCATCAGGGTTTGAAGCCAACGATTCAAGTCTGATGCGTGGCATTTCGGTATGGGATTACGAGGGTGAGAGTAAAGTGGGTCAGTTCTTCCTGAACGGCGATATCAAAACCGGAAACATCACCCACCGCATCCTCACCGGACTGGATATGGGCATCAAATCGTTCTACCACGACTGGGCACAAGCCGGCGCATTGAAAAGTCTGAATATTTACAATCCTGTGTACGGACAAATTGCGGCTTCCGAATATCCTGTTTTCGATCGTGATTTGCCTTTGCGTCAGCGCGGCGTACATTATCAGCAATCCTATTTCGGATACTATCTTCAGGATGAAATCAGCTGTCTGAACGATAGATTAAGACTGACACTCGCGGCAAGATATACAACCGCTGTTAATTTTGATCCATATTCCGGAGGTATCGAGTCATCAAAACTCACCCCCCGCTTTGGTACCAGTTTTTCTTTCGATAAAAATACTTCGGCTTATGGGGTTTACGATCAGGCATTTGTGCCGCAGGCGGGTGCCGATTTCAACGGAAAGACTTTCGACCCGGTTACCGGAGATAATATCGAGTTCGGACTGAAACGTGAATGGTTCGGTGGTAACTGGGTGTGTAACCTTTCGGTCTATCACATCACCAAAAACAACATCCTGACATCCGACCCTAACCATCAATATTTCTCCATACAGCTCGGTCAGTCGGTCACCAAAGGAGTAGAGTTTGACCTGCGCGGACAAATCACCGATAACCTGAATGTAACCGCAAACTACGCTTACACCGACGGAAAAGTGACCAAAGATACCGACCCGGCAAGGGTGAATGTTGCCATTCCGGGAATCAGCACCCACATCGCCAATGGATGGTTTACCTATAGGTTTGATGGATTGTTAAAAGGAATCGGACTGTCGCTGGGCGCCCAATATCAAGGAGATCGGACTTCTTGGTATGTGTTCGACGGCACACGACAGGATTTGCCTGATTATTTCAGATTGGACGGAGCTGTTTCTTATCAGTTAAATAAATTTTCCATGGCACTGAACATCAACAACCTTACAAATAATTATCTGTATTCCGGAGCCTATTACAATTGGGGAGGTTTCTACTATTGGCAATCTGAACCACTGATGAATACCCGTTTCAACATCACGTATAAATTCTGACAATGTCATTCAAAAAAATAGTTCATCAGCTACACCTGTGGCCCGGATTAATCACCGGGCTACAGGTTTTTATCATCGCCATCACCGGCTGCATTTACGCTTTTCAGGAAGAAATTCAGGAAATAACTCAATCCTACCGTCATGTGGAACAAACAGAGCAAAATCTGATGTTGCCCTCTGAACTGGAACAAATTGCCGAAAATGCACTGCCGGGTAAAACCATGCATGGTATCAAATACCAGACACCAGAAAAATCAGCCGAAGCCATCTTTTACAACTTCAACCCGACCTACTATTACATTGTATATCTGAACCCTTATACAGGGGACGTTTTAAAAGTGAAAGATATGCAAAAAGATTTCTTCCGCTGGATTATCACCGGGCATTATTACCTGTGGCTTCCTCCGCGAATCGGACAGCCGGTGGTAGCCTGGTCGACCCTGATTTTTGCTTTGGTCATTCTTTCGGGATTGATTATCTGGATCCCAAAAACACGAAAAGCATTTCGGAACAGGATATGGTTTCATTGGAAGAAAAAACCCGGATTCAAAAGATTCAATTTCGATATGCATGTCGTGCTGGGATTTTACGCGATCTTTTTCTCGTTAATCTTTGCCATAACAGGATTGGTATGGGGTTTTCAGTGGTTTGCCCAATCGTATTACCAACTAGCCGGCGGCGAGAAATCCTTAATTTACACCGAAGAAAATCCAAATTACAAAACCGGTCAGGAAGCAAGTGCTTTGACTAATCCGGCCGACAAGATTTTTCTTTTTATGCAGGAAAATTATCCTGATGCGTACAGCATTGAAGTCCATCCGCACCACGACGACTCCACCTTACTGATGTCGCACGCGCAACTTGCTAAAGGAAAGCAATGGAAAACCGACTACCGTTATTTCGACCCGAATACCCTCGAAGAAGTAGAGGTGGATCATATCTACGGCCGCGTTGAAAACGCTGATTTTGCAGATAAACTGATGCGCATGAATTACGACATCCATACGGGGGCAATACTGGGGCTACCGGGAAAAATATTCGCTTTCCTGATGAGTTTGCTGATTGCCACGCTCCCTGTAACGGGGTTGTTCATCTGGTTGAAAAAGAAGAAGAAGAAAAATAAAGCTCTTTTATGTTGATAATTGAGACACATTTCATAAATTTGTGAGCTGGAAATTATAAGAAACCAATGAATCTCAAAAATTTATTCCTCATCTGTCTCCTTTTCATCTCCCTGCAAGGATTTGGAAACTCATCTTTTGATACAATCGATCAAAAATCCCAAACAGTTCCGGAATCGTTGACTGATTACAAACAAATTGCGGAATACTTAACCCGAAATCTACAAACAGACACCGAAAAAGCCAGGGCCATTTACATCTGGATAGCCCACAATATTCAATACAGGTTGAGTCAGATATATGAGGACATTACCTATCATTCAGTTGATGAAATCATCGATGATGCCCTGAAAACACGTCAGGGTGTTTGTCAGCATTATGCCGAACTGTTTCATGCCATGGGGAATTCAGTCGGACTGAAAAGCTATGTGATAGCGGGTTATGCACGCAACAAACAGGGGAAAATTGGAGATTTAGGTCATGCCTGGAACGCGATACAAATTGGCTCAAAATATTACCTGATTGATGTTACCTGGGCAGCGGGTTACTTATTGGATGGTAAATATGTGCATCAGTTTCGGGATGAATACTTCCTGGTTGCTCCGGAGAATTTTATTCAAACACACATGCCGTTCGACCCCATGTGGCAATTTCTGAGCAACACAATCAACAACCGTGAGTTTATTGCTCAAGATTTTTCAAAACTAAAGGAGTCAGGAAATTTCGCATACAATGATTCGATTCAACAGCATCCACAACTGAGTAAGATGCGACAACTTGAACTTTCGACGAGACGCATCCGGGCCAATGGCATTCAAAACAAACTGATTCAAAAACAACTGAATGGCAACATCCTACAAATTGCAACCATCAAATATAACTTAGCCATTGATACATTGAATTACGGGGTGGAGAATTACAACCTGTATATTACACATAAAAACAAACAATTTCGGAATCCCAATCTCGAGGACAGCTACATCAGGGAATTGATTGAAAATGCTGAAAAGAGTGTTCTCGCTGCCAATGAGATGTTGAACGGTCTCCTATCTCCGAGTCGTGAACTGAATACCCTGATAACTGACGCACGAAAAAAGATGGCGATTGTCGTCCCGGATTTGAAAATGGAAAAAGAATTCGTGGAGAAGTATCTGAAGACATTGAAACCGTTGCGGATGTTTTTGTTTATGAAAAACTAATGAAAACATGAAGCAATTGATAAACACAAGCATCATAATTTTTGTATAGCTTATGAAAAACATCATTGAACAAGTCAGAACCGCACTTAGAGAAAGCACTGATGAAAATACCATACAGACCAGTCAGCGTTTTTTCAAAGAAAAGATTGTTTCCTATGGAGTTAAAGTTCCAACGGTTGATAAAATCAGCAAGTAGTGTTTGATTATGTGATGTAGCATAAAGCAGTCATGCCCATACCAACTTCAAGAACAAAAGAAAATGCAGTGATTAGCATTGATACTGCAATCTGTAACGGTTGCGGACTATGTGTTTCTGTATGCAAAGATTTCAATCTGGCCATTGAAAACGGGAAAGTTAAATTGAGTGATAACTTCATCTTTGGCTGCATTGGCTGCGGACATTGCATGGCAATTTGTCCTACCGGTGCCATTAAGATTCATGGTAGAGAACTATCCCCCGATGATTTGTTTGATTTACCCGGTAAAGAATCACTAGCGAACTACGAACAACTACTTTCATTATTAAAACACCGCAGAAGTATCAGAGAATTTACCGGGAAAGATATTGATTCTGAAATTATTGAGAAGATACTGACCGCTGCCAGTACGGCTCCCATGGGATTGCCGCCTTCTGATGTCCATGTATTGGTTATTAAGGGTAAAGAAAAGACAAGAGCCTTTGCACAAGATTTCTCAAATTATTTGAAAGGGATGAGATTCATGACTTCAAAACTTTTTTTGGCACTGATGCGGCCTTTTTGGGGAAAAGAAAATGATGAAGTTTTCAAAGGTTTTGTGAATCCCCTTTTTAAAGCGTATGTCGATGAAATGGAAAACGGAAACAATTACATCAATTATGATGCGCCTTTGTTGATGTACTTTTACGGTTCCCCCTATTCCGACCCTGCCGATTCGATTGTAGCAGCAACTTATGCCATGATTGCCGGGGAGGCACTGGGACTGGGTACTTGCATGCTGGGAGGTGTTCATCCTTTAATTCAATATGGCAAGAAAGCACGTAAATTCAGAGAAAAGCATCAAATCAAGTTTAAAAGCCGGGAAGGATTGTTTGTTGCTTTTGGATATCCCGCAGTGAAATACAAGAAAGGGATTAAGAGAACTTTTGCATCAGTGGAGATGAATTGATAATTCAGGCAAAATTATCTTGACTTCCTGTTCTGTTCCTTCTTTCTGCCAGTACACAATAAAGTTTACTTTTGCACTTTTCAACTCATAATTAGCAGATTTCATATTTTCCAGTTGCTTAATAAACTGTTTAGAGAATTTTACAACTGATTGCCCTTTGGAGTTCAAACATTCATCTCCATTCAATGTAAGCACATCTCCACTTATTAATTGAGAAACTGCATCTTGTTTACCGATAAAATAATCAAGCCAAACATTTTTATGGGTCAAATGCAATGCAATTTCGGAAGGTTGAACATCATAATCGTTAAAATCGACACATCGTTCCAAATTTTCAACCGGCCGCAAATAATCCAGCAGTTTTGAATTAAGATGAATTGTCAGATTAACCTTTGCACGTGTCATCGCGACATACAGAAGTCTTTTTGCCTCATCGGTGTCGGGGTTAAAATTATCAAGCATCAAGAATACATTGTCGAATTCCTTTCCTTTTGCTTTGTGAATGGTTGAAACGAAAATTGTTTCTCCTCCCTCGTTGAAAAAATCTTCCAGTTTTGATTCGCGTATGAAAACTTCCAGATCGGATTTGTATTTCTTTTTGGGATTGGTTATTTCAAAATCCCGGATGATATTGTTGCAAATTTCCAGCTTATTGCTTCTATGAAACTTATCATGA
>JAUSNQ010000145.1 GCA_030655595.1 Paludibacter sp. | reverse complement strand
GATAAAGGATGTTCTGTGATATACTCAATCTCGTCAAAGATCAGATTGTAATAGCGATCAGCCTGTTCGACCGACCAAGTTTCAATCGTATATAGCCAAATATTTTCAATATCATCAAAAGCTTTTTCGCTAATCTCAAATTTCATTGCGCGGGTATTTGGCGTGAAGATTGGAAAGCGCTCTTTTTCTGTCGAAATTGGAGATCATTCCCGATTTTTCTCCTGCTTTTAACTCATTGATAAGCATTTTTGTCTTGTTTTCCTGTTGTTCAAACAAGCGTAAAGCTGTTCTTACAACTTCACTTGCAGATGCAAATTTACCTGATTTCACTTTCTCGCTTATAAAATTCTCGAAATATTCTCCGAGCAAAATTGATGTGTTCTTTGCCATAATTGTTTTTGCTGAATTATTGGTGCAAATATACCAATTATTGGTATTATACCAAATTATTTATTTATATTATTTTGGCATACAATATCTAACTATATGTAAACCTTTTTCAGTAATCAGATAATGTAACCGGGATTTGAAATCTTCTGTGGTTACTTCATACAATGGTTTTTGCGCTTCAAAATTATCATTAATCTTATTTACCGGGACGGTTTAGTTCAACGGTTTGCGTCATAAGCTGATGTGTACTTCGAGAATAATATAGCCACTTTCATATATTTCTACCTTATTTTTTTCTTTTATAATCACGGATGTTTATCCAAAGACTGATGATTAAGCTTGAAAAGAAAACAATAGCAGTAACGATATTAACTAATCCTTCCGAGAAATTAATATCTGTAAATTTCAGAATTAGAAAGTGAATATAGGAGCTTGACATATCTTGATAGCCGAGATTCCATCTTACTTCCCAGTGCCAGTCAGTACAAAGGCAAAAACCCCAGCCGAACCAAATCCCAAGAACGAACCAGGAAAATGCTGTGAGCAGGAGCGTTATTAGATTCCATTTTCTGAATTTTGGAAAAATCCAACCGAAGGAATTAAAAATGATCAGTGAAGTATGGAAGAAAAAGAAAAAATAATTGAGTACTATATAAACCATGCACGTGTGATTTTGTGATTACAAAATAATTAAAGATTGTTTCTCATTGGCTTAGCTGTTCAGCAACTATCTGTTTAAATACTCACGAGAAGTTTAAATTTAATGTCAGCTTGGTATTCATATTTCTCTAAATTAATTTCACTTGCAAATATAATTATATTACACATAAAATGTAAATTTTCTATCTTTTAACTGTTAATTCACACCCCTTTTCCCCTTTTTTGCAATCCCGACATTGCAAAATCAAATAATTATTGTAATTTTGCAGCAAAATAAATCCATGGAGTCGTTTTATCATATAAACCACGATTTATTGGCAAATGTGCACGCGCCGGTCAGACGGCTTTTGATGGACGAAATCGACTGGTCGCACCGATTAATCGGGATAAAAGGCAGTCGTGGTGTTGGAAAAACAACATTTATGTTGCAATACGCCAAAGAGCGCTTAGGCAACGACAGGACATGGCTGTATATCAACT
>JAUSNQ010000144.1 GCA_030655595.1 Paludibacter sp. | reverse complement strand
GAAAGCAGATGTTTTCATGTTTCTACAGATATGTCGTCCCTACGGGACTAGTGAAAACAGATGATTTCATGTTTCTACAGATATGTCGTCCCTACGGGACTAGTGAAAGCAGATGATTTCATGTTTTTACAGATATTTCGTCTCTACGGGACTACTTAGGACATCATACGGATAATCATTTTAATTTTTAACATCGTGTAAGGTTTTGATATAGTTTTTCGTCATTAGAAAAAAAAGCAAGTAAAAAGATTTTCAGGTTGATTAAATCCAAACGAAAACCTTTTTACGTCTAACAGAAAAAACACAATATCATGAAAAGGTTCTTACTCAAAGCAAAATTATTGGTCGTTCTTACGTTGTCGATTTCTGTTTATGCAGCCAAAGATATCATCGTGGATCACAATGTGCAAACAATAACAATTGCAGCCAATTTTGTCACTTTTGCACCCATTCAGGAAACGCTTCACGAAGCTGCAGCACTGTGGAATGTTGAAAGCGGGAAGTATTTTTATGAAATTCAAACACCGGATACCATCCTGTTTTATGCAGTGAATTTCAACTTGATTGTAAATGATGACCCATTTGGAGATATGGCACTGAATATCGTTTCAGTTATTCCGGATAAAAATAAACTTTGCAAGAAAAGAAAGCAATCAGTCGCTAACTCTGATTCAGTGTATGATAAACCGGTTGGTATCTCAGATGGCACACATATAGCAATCAACGAACGATACAAAGATGATAAATTTATTTTGGCTCATGAGATGGGACATAATTTGGGACTGACTCACAGTGAAGGTTTAATGCACACACATGTAGGTTCTCAAAACATTACCATTTTCAACATAGAGGAATCACTTGCTCAATTGCATGATTCTTTTATTGACACTAAGAACACCCTAAGAAGAAAAGTGGAAATGGGAGATGTGCCGGATCAATTGTATTATGTTGGTGTTGTTACAAATGATAAAATTTTAAATTCGTAAAAACAATAATAAACAATGAAAAAGCAATTTTTAAGATATCTGATCCTGATGATTTTATCAATCGTTGCAATTTTCGTTTCAGCTGAACTAACAGCTGTTATCAAAGGGAAAGTTGTAAATGAAAATAATCATCCGGTCGAGTTCGCGACTGCAACTCTAATCAGTCCGGAAACCAAGCAAATCGTAAAAGGTGAAGTCTGTAACGAAAAAGGAGAGTTCACAATCAGCAAGGTAAGCAAAGGAAAGTATTTACTTGCAGTAAGCATGGTTGGCTATGAAAGGTTCGAAACAGAAAGCTTGGTTGTCGATGGCAAGCAACGGGTTATTGAAAAAACAATAATCTTGAACGAACATACCGAAATGTTGAACGATTTTGTTGTGGTTGCAAAAAGAAATTTTATCGAGCAATCAGTTGATAAAATGGTTATTCATCCTGACGCTTCAATAACTTCAGCATCAGAAAATGTATACGAAATATTGCGCAAACTGCCGGGTGTTTCAATAGATAATAATGATCAGATCAGTCTGAAAGGCATGCAGGGTGTTAAGGTCTTGATTGATGATAAACCCACATATGTTTCGTCAACTCAGCTTGCTTCGATTTTGAAAAGCATGCAGGGAAAAGATGTTGAAAGAATAGAAATCATCGAAAATCCCTCTGCGCGATATGATGCAGAGGGTAATTCGGGAATCATCAATATCAAAACAAAACATACCAGAGCTCCCGGTTTTAACGGCAGTTTTAATGCAGGAATGCAAATAGGCGATAAAATTGGATGGAATGGAGGTTTGGATTTGAATATGAATTTTGGCAAACTAAATTTGTATGGGAATTATTCGAATTTTCATTGGGAAGGATGGAACTCGTTGGATGCAACTCGTCGTTTTACAGCTGCCGAAATGGAGGGAGCGTCTCAGATTATTGAAAACAAAGGTATCTACAAAGGGAGTTCACATAATTATAAGTTCGGTGCCGATTACTTCTTAGCAAAAAATCACGTGGTCAGTGTGATGATGCGTGGTAATACTGGATCGAATCAAAATGATTCTCAAAACAAAACATCTTTTACTGATCAATTTTCGAATGTGGATTCCATGTTAATTACCGTTTCGGAGGGACGAAACCGATGGGGAAATCAAACTTACAATGTGAATTATAAGTGGGATGTAGATTCAACCGGCCAAACACTTGCTTTTGATATGGACTATGCTAATTTCAATTTTGTTAGCCCGAATACGCAGGAAGGAAAGTACTATGATGCGAATCATGTGGATTTAAATAACAATCTATTAGTTGTTACCACCCAGGGAAATGCCATCAATATTGTCACTTCTAAATTAGACTATGTGCTGCCGATTAATAAAAAGTTTAATTTCGAAACCGGTTTAAAAACGAGCTTTGTCAATACGGATAGTTATATTGATATGGATGGTTACTTAACACAGCATGATAATTTTATTTATGAGGAGAATATTCTGGCAGCTTATGTCAATGGAAGAGCACAATTGAATAAAACCACTTTGCAGTTAGGACTGCGGGTTGAAAATACAATTTCTAAAGGAACTTCTGTAGTAACAAATCAGGTGAACGACACAGCGTATATCAAGTTATTTCCCTCATTTTTTGTGCAGCAACAATTAGATGAAAAGAATAGTCTGAATTTCAGGTATAGTTATCGAATCGGTCGTCCTAGTTATCATCACCTGAATCCTTTCAAATGGATGGTCGATCCGTTTACATTTAATCTCGGCAATCCCTATTTGAAACCTCAATTCACCCATTCTGCAGGATTCAGCCATAATTACAAAAGTGCTTTCATCACCAATATTGGCATGAATTACACCAAGGGTTTATTTACCCAGATTATCCGTCAGGATGATGCCTCAAGAACCGTGTATCAAACCATGGAGAATCTGAACAACTCACTCGACTTCAATCTCTCGGAGACTCTTCAGTTGAATCCGTACAAGTGGTGGAGATTCAATGGAACAATCACAGGCATGTACAAAAGAATTGAGCTGTTCGACAATGTCAGCGAACCCTTAAGTAGGTATAGTATGATAGCCAACATGAATAATATCTTTACTTTACCCTATCAAGTTGATATGGAAGTCAGTGGAAGATATTCGTCGGAACAATTGGTTAGTAACATCATCATACTCCCAAGTTATACCATTAATTTTGGATTGCAAAAAAAGATACTCAAAAATCAAGGGGTAATTAAAGTTTCGGTTAGCGATATTTTTAAAACATCTCAAAGTAAAGCTTATGCGAAATACGATAATGTAGATATTCAAGTTCTAAATAAATGGGATACACGTCGGGTCAATATTACTTTCAATTACCGATTTGGCAAAGATGATTTTAAAACACGTGCCAATCGCTCAACTTCATCTACTGAAGAGCAAGGCAGAAGTTCAAAGTGATACTTTCATCACAAATAGCCATGCATAAACAACAAAAATCACTATTAATAGTGATTTTTGTTGTTTATGCACTGCCGTATCTTTGCGGTATAAATTTTAAAAAATTAAAAGAATGAAAAAGCATTTTTTACTTTTTGCGTGTTTATTATTGGTTAATTTACTTTTTGCACAGTCATCAACAGCATCAAATCAATTGGAGAATACAGCTGAAAAATTAATTAAAACCGACGGAAATCTGACCATTGGAGGTTACGGAGAGGTGCATTACAATCAGATTCTGAGTCAGGATACGAGGTACAATGGCATTCTGGATGTACACCGGATTGTGATGTTTCTGGGGTATAACTTTTCCAGTCGAACTCAATTTATTTCTGAAATCGAGTTTGAGTATGCCAAAGAATTGTGGGTTGAGCAGGCATTTATTCAGCACAAACTCAATAAATACATGAATTTTCAGGCAGGGTTGATGTTGATACCCATGGGAATCATCAACATGTATCATGAACCGGTTACATTCAATGGGGTTGAAAGACCAATTATTGATAACAAAATTGCACCAACCACGTGGAGAGAAATTGGTGTTGGATTCAATGGTACCTATTTGCCATTATCAATTAAATATCAACTTATGGTGGTCAACGGACCCGTCAGCTATGATGGAACAAATGGTTTGATGAACGGCAGTAGAGGCATCAGGGAAGGTCGACAAAAGGGTTCAAAAGCCTACGCCAGCTCACCAAATTTTGCAGGACGAGTTGATTATTTTGGAATTGGTCGTTTGAGTTTAGGTTTATCGGGTTATTTTGGCAAGTCGCAAAGCAAGTTGTATGATAAAATGTCTAAAAACGATGAGGCATTGAAATTAAAAGCAGATTCTTCTGTTGTTGGAATTTCGATGCTGGGATTCGACGCCCGTTATCAAAAAGGAGGATTTCAGGCAAGGGCTCAAAGCTATTTTACAACTATAACTAACACCGGTCAATATAATCATTTTACCCAAAAGAATGGGGTGTTGAATGATTTGGGTAGTTCGATGTATGGTTATTATGTAGAAGCGGGATATAATATTTTGCATGGAGTAGAGACTACCAGAACCGAGTTGGTTCCTTTTGTGCGTTATCAGAATTATGATACACATTTTACTGTGTCAGACAATATTCAAATGAAGGATGTATATAAAGAGCACATACTGACCACTGGTATGACTTTGAAAATCAATCAGGGTGTGGTTATAAAAACTGATATTGATTTTGCTAAATCAAAGGCAGCATCCTTATATACTGCTACTTTCAATGCCGGTGTGGGTGTAATGTTTTAAGTTATGAGCAAGTTATATTTATTGGTATATTTCATTGCATGCATTCAATTGACTGTTTTTGCGGTGCCGGATTCATCCGACAGGCAATTGCAACGAGAATTGAAAAAGGTCTATTCAAAGCAAAATATTGAATTGATTGAGATGCCAGTTCCGGCAAAATACTCCTTGACGGGGAAGTACTATCAGGTCAACACGACATCTGATAAAGAGACCGTAAAATACATTTATATAGGCAGAATCAACACTGTCAGATCGGCAAACGCTAAAGCCAATAGCAATGAGAGTTCTGAATACTTTGATTATTTCATTTTTTTTGATGAAGGCAAATCAATCTCACAAGTCAGGGTCATTAATTATCAAGCAACTCATGGAGAAAAGGTTAGTTCGCCGGGTTGGTTGAGGAATTTTGTCGGACATAATCGAACGAAACCTCTTGAAGTGGGGCGGCAGATTGATGCAATTTCAGGTGCAACCATCTCTGTTAATAGTATAACATTTGATGTCAGGCAAAAAACACACATCTTGTCAGAATTAGTAAGAAAATAGCACATCATTTTTCTCTAAATGGATATTGTCAGTTAATTTGATTACTTTTGTAAAAAAAATTAAACAGAAAACAATACCATTCATGCACGAGAAGTTTAGAAAGATATTAAAAAAGCCCATTTGGCGGGTATGGTATTGGATAGTGAGTTTGAGAGATAAAGGGAACGAAGTTCGATTCATGAATTATGGCTATCTGGGAGAGAATCCACCAGTTCTCCATGAAGATGATGAATTGGAAAGATATCCTTTACAATTGTACGATCTCCTCGCAACTTCTGCCTCATTGGAAGATAAGCACATGTTGGAAGTGGGTTGTGGCAGAGGCGGTGGCTCCTCGTATATTTCCCGCTATTTTAAACCAAAGCATTACAATGCGATTGACCTTTCCGGCAAAGCAATCAGTTACTGTAAAAGGGAATATAAAATTGCCAATCTGACACATATCCAAGCAGATGCGCAAAATTTACCTTTTGAGGATAATTCATTTGATTATGTAATCAATGTTGAATCTTCACATTGTTATCCTGATATTGCTCAGTTCTTCAATGAGGTTTACCGTGTACTACGTCCTGGAGGTGTTTTTCTATACACAGATTTACGTAATCAGGGAAATATCGCATTTCTGAGAGAAAAGTTGTTCGACATGCCTTTTGAAATGATTAAATATGAGAATATTACCTCAAACGTATTGGAGGCTTTAAGAATTGATAGCAAACGAAGAGAAGACCTTGTGAATAGAATTGCGCCGAAGTTTTTATCAACAACGGCAAATACATTTGCTGGAGTAAAGGATTCTAAAACCTTTCAGTTATTTGAGAGTGGGTGGTACGAATACTTCTTTTATGTACTCAAAAAGTAAAAGTTGTACGCAAAATCACATAATTTGCAATAAATCCCTGAGCCCCTTGATTCTGTAGGTGGCTGTTTGATTTTCTTTAAATTGATAGTTGAGCGGGTAGTATACCTGATCAATGCCTGCATTTTGAGCTCCCCGTATATCTGCCTCATAAGAATCGCCAATCATGATAGCCTCATGAGGTAAACCACCATTTAATTGCAGTGCATATTCAAATATCTTAGGATTTGGTTTCAGAGCCTTTGCTTCTTCCGAGAGTACGATATGGGCGAAATAATCCCGAATACCGCAACTATTAATTTTCCGATACTGTACTTCGGTAAACCCATTTGAAATGATGGTAAGGGCGTATTTAGCTTTCAGATAATCAAGCGTTTCAAGTGCGTCAGGCATCAACGTAGTTTGATTAGGTAGGATATCAAGATATTGATGACCAATTTCTTCGGCCAACAGCTCATCATCAACTCCCATTCTAGAAAGCGGATATCGAAATCGTTCAGCCATTAAAAAGTCTTTCGAAATTTCTCCTTTTCCGTATGCTTCCCAAAGTTCTATATTTCTTTTAGCATAAATCAGAAAGAACTCATCGAAATTTTCAAAGAATTGTTTCAGATTTCGCTCAATAAACATTTGTTCCAATGAGATTCGCGCATTGGTATGAAAATCCCAAAGCGTATCATCCAGGTCGATGAATACAAATTTATACATGTGAAAACTTAATCTACTTCGATAACAAGATACTTGCTTACACTCCAGAACTCTTTGGTATCAAGGATGAGCAAGGTGAATGTGTCATTTTCCTTTTCAAGTGTGTAGGCAGATCTTGGGTGCGAACTCAGAATTTTTGCTCTTGAAGCATACAAGGGAATAGCTTTGGTTTTGCGGGCATCAATGCGAACAAAATAGGTTTTATTAAAATCGCTTTCGAGAATACGGGTAGGTCTGAACCAGCCATCCGAAGTGATGATATTTTGTTCCCTCAACTCTTTTCGGGTTCCAAACACATACCAAGCTGTGTGGATTGTTTCATCCTGATCTTTAATCGTGGTGATGTGCTTTTCTTTTTCAGACTCTAAGCTTTCAATATTTCCGCTTAAAGCATCAATATTAACATTGAGCGTGCTAATCATGGAGTCCTTTTGAGCAAGTTGGGCTTGCAATGCACTTACTTTCAAGGTTTCTTCCTCCAAAACTTTCGTTAGGCGCACGACGGTTCTTTCCAACTCTGCAAATTTATAGGAGCTTTTGCTTAATTTATCTTTCAGTAATTTAATCTCTTCGCGGTTGGCTCTAATCATTTCGTTGATAAAAGCCAGGTCATCATTAATTTTATTTCGAGCATCAATGTCGGATTCCTCATCAAGCGGCAACAGCGATATCACTTTCTCAGCATTTTTAATTTTCTCGATGTTTTGTTCAATCAGGTTAAACGTGGAAAAATAATTATCCATTTCAGTTTTCATGGCCTCCTTCTCACGCGCCAGCGAGTCACGCTCAGCCTGTTATGATTTATAATCAGCAGATCTGTTGTTACAGGATAACAATACAATGGCAAATATTGAGAGAAAAAAGATTTTTGTTTTCATTTGATTTGTCCTCCGGACATTTTTTTTTAATTATGTATAAAAGAGCTGTTAAATATAGAAATAAGCACCTGCATCGGTTAGCTGTAAATGCGCAACAAAATTAGTGTTAATATTCTAATCCTGCAACAATTAGCACAATTTCTCCTTTAGGTTGATTTAAAGTGAAATGTTGTGCCAGTTCAGTCAGTGTTCCGCGTTTTGTTTCTTCATGAAATTTTGAAATTTCGCGCGAGACAGAAGCTTTTCTTTCACTGCCCAATACTTCTGAAAGTTGAGTGAGAGTTTTCACTAATCTGAAAGGTGATTCATAGAAAACCATGGTTCGGGTTTCTTGTGCCAAAGCTTGAATCTTGGTCTGTCTGCCTTTTTTTTGTGGTAAAAATCCTTCGAAACAAAACCGGTCGTTGGGGAGTCCGGATGCTACCAAAGCAGGCACCAAAGCCGTAGCACCCGGCAAACACTCCACATCAATGTCGTTTTCCACACAGGCCCGCACGACCAAAAAGCCTGGATCTGAAATGGCAGGCGTTCCGGCGTCCGAAATCAGCGCAATGGTTTGTCCCGTTTTAAGTCTTTGCACAATACCCTCAATCGTTTTGTGTTCGTTGAATTTGTGATGCGAATGCATGGGAGTTTTGATCTCAAAATGTTTGAGTAAAAAACCACTGGTCCGTGTATCCTCCGCCAAAATCAAATCCACTTCTTTCAAAACCCGGATAGCCCGCAGGGTCATATCTTCCAGATTTCCAATG
>JAUSNQ010000142.1 GCA_030655595.1 Paludibacter sp. | reverse complement strand
TAAGTCAATCCAACTTCCCCGCGTTTGTTTTGGGGTAAATCTACTCCGACAATTCTTATAGCCATAAACTATTTAATTTTGTATAATAAAAATTACTTAACCCTGACGTTGTTTAAACTTCGGGTTTTTTTTGTTAATAACATACAAGCGTCCTTTTCTGCGAACAATCTTACATTCCGCACTGCGCTTTTTTACTGAAGCTCTTACTTTCAACTTTTAAAGATATTTATAGTGTTTTTTTTAACCATATAAGTCACCTAAGTAACATATAAGTTCTAATTACAATTTATTTTTGCCTTAATCATTTAACCGCCGCTCTTAGCTCTTAGTTCTTAGCTTTTAGCTCTTAGCTTTATTTGTATCGAAACGATATACGTCCTTTTGATAAATCATAGGGCGACATTTCAACTTTAACCTTATCTCCCGGCAAAATTTTAATATAATGCATGCGCATTTTGCCTGAAATATGGGCGGTTATTACGTGACCGTTTTCCAATTCGACACGGAACATCGCATTTGATAACGCTTCAATGATAATTCCGTCCTGTTCTATTGCTGTTTGCTTGGCCATATAAATTAAATTGCTTTTGTCCCTAAGACTTGTTCTATGTATTCAAATGTTGATAATATATCTGCTTTCCCTCGTCTGATTGCAACTGAATGCTCAAAGTGTGCTGAAGGCATCCTGTCGACAGTCCTGGTTGTCCACCCATCCCGCTCAAAAACGAGCTGACGTTTTCCCATGTTAATCATCGGTTCAATGGCAATGGTCATACCTGATTTCAGCATGATGCCATTTCCCTTTCGACCATAATTCGGCACTTCGGGAGATTCATGCAAATTGCGTCCTACTCCATGTCCAATCATTTCTCGTACGACTGAATAACCACGCTCCTCACAATGTGTCTGAATCGCATTTCCAACATCACCCAAACGATTTCCTTCAACAGCCTGTTCTATTCCCAGGTAAAGCGACTCTTTCGTCGTGCGCAACAAATCCATGATTTCCGGTTTTACTTCTCCAACAGGAAAAGTATAAGCACAATCGCCATGAAAGTTATTGATGTACGCCCCGCAATCAACTGAAACGATATCTCCTTCTTCTAAGATTACATCCTTTGATGGAATCCCGTGCACTACCTGTTCGTTAACAGAAGTACAAATTGATTTCGGAAACCCGTTGTAACCCAGAAAACCTGGTACAGCACCATGATCCCGAATGAATGCTTCTGCTACTTGATCCAATTGTCCGGTACTTACCCCCGGTGCAATTATTTTCGCTATTTCTGCCAACGTTTTGGCGACTATTTGATTACTGATACGAAGAAATTCAATTTCTTCATCAGTTTTTAGAAAAATCATTGAACTCAAATTTAGTATGCAGAAGCACTTCCAGTACGTCCTTTGATTCGTCCGGATTTCAATAATCCATCATAATGACGCATCAACAGATGACTTTCAATTTGCTGCAAAGTATCTAAAACAACACCCACCAAAATCAACAAGGATGTACCTCCGAAAAATTGTGCAAACTCCATATTTACTCCCATCAAAGAAGCGAATGCCGGAAGGATAGCAATAATTGCAAGGAAAATAGATCCCGGAAGGGTGATGCGTGACATAATTTCATCTAAAAATTCAGCAGTATGTTTACCCGGTTTACAGCCCGGAATGAATCCGTTATTGCGTTTCAAATCTTCCGCCATTTGCGTTGGATTGATTGTAATAGCCGTATAAAAATAAGTAAATATAATGATCAGCATTGCGAAAACAAAATTATACCAAAAACCGGTATTATTCATAAACGCTCCTACAAATCCACTTACAGCATCCGATTGAGCAAAACCAGCCAAAGTCAATGGTATAAACATAATTGCTTGCGCAAAGATGATAGGCATTACACCGGCCGCATTGATTTTTAAAGGAATATACTGACGAACACCTCCGTATTGTTTATTTCCTACAACTCTCTTGGCATATTGTACTGTAACTTTTCTGGTACCCTGCACGAGCATAATGGCTGCAGCAATAACAAGCAACAATATAATTATTTCCAACAGAAACATCACCAATCCACCACCTGAGTCAACAAAACGCGATGCGAACTCTTTGATTACAGCACCCGGAAAGCGCGAAATAATACCAATGAGGATGATAAATGAAATCCCATTTCCTACACCTTTATCAGTAATGCGCTCACCAAGCCACATCACAAACATAGAACCAGCTGTCAATATCACAGTAGAAGTGATTGTAAACCAGATTCCCCCGGGTAATGATGACCCTGCCTGTTGTAATTGCACACCTAAATTGATGAGGTATGTAGGAGCTTGCATCAACAAAATTCCAACGGTTAGGTATCTCGTTATTTGGTTCATCTTGCGACGACCGCTTTCACCTTCACGTTGCATTTTTTGAAAATACGGAACCATGATTGTCAGAAGCTGTACAGCAATCGATGCCGAAATATAAGGCATGATACCCAAGGCAAAAATCGAAGCATTAGCAAACGCACCACCGGAGAACATATCCAACAAAGCCATCAAACCTCCACTGGTTTGAGCTTTTAACGCAGTTAACGCAGCTGGGTCGATACCGGGAAGAACAACAAATGAACCGAAACGGTAAATCATAACAAACAAGAATGTTGTTATGAGTCTGTTGCGGAGATCTTCAATCTTCCAGATATTTTTTATTGTCTCTATGAGCTTTTTCATGTGTATATTATATATTTTTTCCTACCACAGGGAATAAAATTCCTGTGATTATATTTTTACAATTGTACCACCTAATGCTGTAATTGCTGTTTCCGCAGATTTTGAGAAAGCATTTGCCTCAATATCCAATTTGATTGTCAACGAGCCTTTACCTAAAATCTTCACTTTGTCGGTTTTACCGATAAAACCATGTTGGCGCAAATCGTCAAGACTAATTTTGGTAAGACTTGCTGATTGAGCTAAAGTTTCAAGTGTTTCAAGATTGATAGGTTTATACTCGACTCTATTCAAACTTTTGAAGCCGAATTTCGGCAAACGACGTTGGATGGGCATCTGACCACCCTCAAAACCGATTTTTTTAGAATAACCGGAACGCGATTTTGCTCCTTTATGTCCACGAGTAGAAGTGCCACCAAGTCCGGAACCTGTACCACGACCGATTCTTTTTCTAGTACTAACTGAGCCTGCTGCAGGGGTTAAATTACTTAAATTCATATCTTATTTTTTAAAAAGATTCAAAGATTTCTTATTCAATTACTTTTACCAAGTGTTTCACTTTGGCTACCATGCCCAGAATTTGAGGAGTAGCTTCGTGTACAACCACGGCATTTATTTTTTTCAAACCCAAAGCTTCCAAAGTCAGTTTTTGATCTTTTGGAGACTTAATTTTACTTCTAACTTGTTGTATTTTAATTGTTGCCATAATGATTCTTTGTTAACCGTTAAATACTTTATCAAGCGAAACACCACGGTTTTGAGCCACGGTATATGCATCACGTAATTCACCCAAAGCTACAATAGTGGCTTTCACTAAGTTGTGCGGATTTGAAGAACCTTTTGATTTCGCCAACACGTCGGTAATACCAACACTTTCCAACACTGCACGCATCGCACCACCGGCTTTAACTCCGGTACCATGTGAAGCAGGTTTGATAAATACCTGTGCTCCGCCAAATTTTGCGAATTGTTCGTGAGGAATAGTTCCGTTGTGTACAGGAACTTTGATCAGGTTTTTCTTGGCAGCTTCGGTACCTTTGGCGATAGCAGCAGTTACCTCACCGGCTTTGCCCAATCCCCAACCTACGATACCATCTTCATTACCAACTACAACGATTGCAGAGAAGCTGAAGGTACGACCTCCTTTTGTTACCTTAGTAACACGGTTCACAGCAACTAATCTGTCTTTCAATTCCAAATCATTGGTTGTTTTAACTTTATTCATATCTGTTGTCTTACCTGATTAAAATTTAAGTCCGGCTTCGCGTGCAGCATCAGCCAATTGTTTAACTCTACCATGATACAAATAACCGTTACGGTCGAATATCACTTCAGTGACACCGGCTTCTTGTGCTGCTTTAGCAACCAATGCTCCAACTTTTGCAGCCTGTTCGGTTTTTGTAACTTTATCTTTCAGTCCCAATGAGGATGCAGCTGCCAAAGTTTTGCCCTGAACATCATCAATCAATTGAGCATATATTTGCGTATTACTACGAAAAACTGTCAAGCGAGGTCTTAAAGCGGTACCGCTCACTTTGTGACGGATATGCGCTTTTATTCTTTTTCTTCTATCTGTATTTGTCATTTTCTTATACAAGTTTACGTTAATTATTTACCTTTTGCTGCTGATTTACCGGCTTTACGACGGACAACTTCACCCTTGAATCTAACACCTTTACCTTTATATGGCTCCGGTTTACGGAATGAACGAATTTTAGCGCAAACTTGACCAATCAACTGCTTGTCGACACTTTCAAGTATAATGATCGGGTTCTGATTACGTTCCATTTTAGCTTCTACCTTAATTTCGGCAGGTAAACTTATAAAGATATTGTGTGTGAAACCAAGAGCAAGTTCGACTACCTGACCTTGAGTTGAAACACGATAACCTACACCGACTAATTCGAGTGTTTTTTTGAAACCTTCAGAAACACCTATAACCATATTGTGAATCAATGAGCGATACAAGCCATGCATGGCACGGTTTTGTTTCTCATCATCGGGACGAGAAACGACGCATTGATCGCCTTCAATTGATACTGTAATATTCGGATTAACTTCCTGCAATAACGTTCCTTTTGGTCCTTTTACAGTTACCACAAGGCCATCTACGGTTATTGTTACTCCTGC
>JAUSNQ010000135.1 GCA_030655595.1 Paludibacter sp. | reverse complement strand
ATCAACTGATTTGATTTGGGTAACAACACAAGGACCTGCTTCGATAACAGTGCACGGTACGTTTTTACCGTCGGCACTGAAAACGGATGTCATTCCGATTTTTTTTCCTAATAATCCTGGCATTTCAATTAATTATTTATTGTTTATTTGTGAAATCGATTAATTGTGTAGGGGTGTAGGGTTTTAAATGTGTAGGGGTGTAGGGGTGTAGGCGTGTGGGGTGTACATGATTACACGTTTACACAATTACACAGTTACACAATTACACAGTTACACGATTACACATTTCTTTACACTTTAATTTCAACTTCTACCCCGCTTGGCAATTCGAGTTTCATCAATGCATCTACTGTTTTGGCAGATGAGTTGTGAATGTCAATCAAACGTTTGAATGATGACAATTGAAATTGTTCGCGTGACTTTTTATTCACGAATGTTGCACGGTTCACGGTGAAAATTCTTTTGTGCGTTGGTAATGGAATTGGACCACTTACATGTGCACCTGTAGCTTTCACTGTTTTTACGATTTTTTCTGCTGATTTATCAACCAGGCTGTGATCGTAAGATTTTAATTTAATTCTGATTTTTTGACTCATATCGTTTTAATTTATTTTTAGATTGTATAAAACATCCGGTTAAGAGTCATTCGCTAACCGGATGTATCACTTTATAATAATTCTACTTTTCCTTTTGCTTCGGTAACTACTGTTTTTGCAATAGAACTTGAAACTTCAGCATAATGTGAAAATTCCATCGAAGAAGTTGCACGACCGGAACTAATTGTACGCAATGCGGTTACATATCCGAATGTTTCTGCCAAAGGAACTTTTGCTTTCACAATCCGGGCTCCGGTGCGACTCGATTCCATACCTTCTACCTGACCGCGGCGTTTGTTTAAGTCACCGATTACATCACCCATATTCTCTTCGGGAGTAACCACTTCCATTTTCATGATGGGTTCCAAAAGTATTGGTTTTGCTTTGGCGCAAGCTGTTTTAAATGCAATCTGAGCACAAATTTCAAATGAAAGCTGATCAGAGTCAACTGCGTGGAATGAACCATCCAATACAGTAACCTTTAAATTATCCATCGGATATCCAGCCAACACACCATTTTTCATGGCAGCATTAAATCCTTTTTGAATAGAAGGAATAAATTCTCTGGGAATATTTCCTCCTTTAACTAAGTCAACAAACTGTAGTAATCCATCGAAATCTTTATCTGCAGGTTCAACACGTACAATCATATCGGCAAATTTACCGCGTCCACCCGATTGTTTCTTGTAAACCTCACGGATTTCAACTGATTGGGAAATTGCTTCTTTGTAAGATACCTGCGGACGACCTTGGTTACATTCAACTTTAAATTCGCGTTTCAAACGATCGATGATAATTTCGAGGTGGAGTTCACCCATTCCTGAAATAATTGTCTGACCGGTTTGTTCTTGCGTATGTACGGTAAATGTAGGATCCTCTTCGGCCAATTTTGACAGACCGATACCCAATTTATCTAAATCCTTTTGAGTTTTCGGTTCAACTGTAATTCCAATTACAGGATCCGGAAAATCCATCGATTCTAATGTAATCGGATGTGCTTCGTCGCATAAAGTATCACCGGTACGAATATCTTTGAAACCTACACCGGCACCAATGTCACCTGCAGAAATTACATCAACAGGATTCTGTTTGTTTGAATGCATTTGGAAAATACGTGAAATACGCTCTTTCTTATCAGATCGGGTATTGTAAACGTAAGAACCGGCAGGAAGTTTTCCTGAATAAACACGGAAGAAACAAAGACGACCAACATAGGGGTCAGTTGCGATTTTGAATGCCAGGGCACACAAAGGTTCGTTGGCATCCGGATGACGAATAACTTGTTTGTCCTCAAAACGAGGATCTAAACCAATAATTTCGGGAGTATCCAGCGGACTTGGCAGGTAAGCACAAACAGCATCAAGCATGGTTTGTACACCTTTGTTTTTGAATGCCGAACCACAAATCATGGGATTGATTTCCATCGAAAGGGTTGCTTTGCGGATTGCAACTTTGATTTCATCTTCAGTGATTGTTGAAGGGTCATCAAAATATTTCTCCATCAAAACATCATCATATTCGGCTACAATCTCGAGCATTTTATCTCTCCATTCCTGTGCTTCTGCAAGCAAATCAGCAGGAATTTCTTCAACATCATATTGAGAGCCCATGGCCTCATCGTGCCAAAGAATTGCTTTCATCTTAACCAAATCCACAACGCCTTTGAATTTCTCTTCAGCTCCGATTGGAATTTGAATGGGACATGGTTTTGCACCTAACACTTCTTTTACCTGACGAACAACTTCATAAAAATCAGCACCTGAACGGTCCATCTTATTTACGAAACCAATTCGTGGCACATTATATTTATCAGCCTGACGCCACACTGTTTCCGACTGAGGTTCAACACCTCCTACGGCACAAAATGCAGCAACAGCACCATCCAGAATACGCAATGAACGCTCTACCTCAACGGTAAAGTCAACGTGTCCCGGGGTGTCAATTAAATTTATTTTGTATTTTTCGCCTAAATAATCCCAGGACGTAGTCGTAGCAGCTGAAGTAATAGTAATACCTCTTTCCTGCTCCTGCTCCATCCAGTCCATCGTGGCAGCACCATCATGCACCTCACCAATTTTGTGAGTCAAACCGGTATAAAACAAAATACGTTCTGATGTAGTTGTTTTACCAGCATCGATATGCGCCATGATACCGATATTTCTATTATAACTTAAATCTCCTTTAGCCATTACTTAATTTATTTCCTTTTTAATAATTGGATTTGTCAATTAAAATCTAAAGTGAGCAAATGCGCGGTTAGCTTCAGCCATGCGGTGCATATCTTCCTTGCGTTTGAAAGCACCTCCCTGGTTGTTGAATGCATCAACGATTTCGGCAGCCAATTTATCAGCCATCGAGCGTCCGCCACGTTTCCGGGCGTATAATATAAGATTTTTCATTGAAACTGATTCCTTCCTGTCGGAACGGATTTCTGTAGGAACCTGAAAAGTAGCACCACCAACACGACGTGATTTTACTTCCACAAGGGGAGTAATGTTCTCGAGGGCTTTTTTCCAGATTTCAAGGGGGGCTTTTTCTTCGTTCGGAAGTTTGTTTTTAACAACATCCAACGATGAATAAAAAATGTCGAAGGCAGTTGATTTTTTGCCGTCATACATTAAGTGGTTAACAAATTTGGTAACCATCGACTCATTGAAAACGGGATCAGGTAAAATGATCCGTTTTTTTGGTTTCGACTTTCTCATTTTTTAATTAATTGCTTTTGTTTCTTGGTTGCTTTTAGTTTTGCTTCAACAACTCCTCCGAGTCGTTTACTCAACCTTCATCTGCTACCTATAAAACAAGTTTGTTGACTTGATTTGTAAATCTCTTTAAAAGGAATTGATTTATCGCGGATTAAGAATTATTTCTTTTTTCCGCCTTTAGCCGGAGCGCCTTTGACTACTTGACCCGGTTTTGGGCGCTTCGTGCCATATTTTGAACGACGTTGGGTACGACCGCTAACACCGGCTGTATCCAAAGTGCCACGAACCACGTGATAACGAACACCCGGAAGGTCTTTCACACGACCGCCACGAACCATCACAATGGAGTGTTCCTGTAGGTTGTGACCTTCACCCGGAATATACGCATTCACTTCCTTTTGATTGGTCAAACGTACACGCGCAACTTTACGCATGGCCGAGTTTGGTTTCTTAGGAGTGGTCGTGTATACACGAACGCAAACACCGCGACGTTGTGGACATGAATCCAGTGCCGGAGATTTGCTCTTGTCGATCAATTCTGCTCTTCCTTTTCTAACTAATTGTTGAATTGTAGGCATTTCAAATTTGTTTTAAACTATAACTACTTTATTTATAAATTATTTGGGTTTTATCCAAAGGGGCTGCAAAGTTACAAAAAGTTTTTTAATGAGCAAATGCTGCAAATGAATTTTTTGTAAAGTTTCTGAAATTTGCCGGTTTCGAATGGATTTTATCAGGCTTCTCCTCCTCCAAAACTCATCGGAACGGGAGGAAGCATGTTGTTTTCGGGAATTTTAATTTTGCCGTGTTGGGATTCAAACTTTCCGATATTTTCCTGCAAAGCAAATAACAGCCTTTTGGCATGTTCCGGCGTGAGAATAATCCGCGATTTCACATTGGCTTTGGGGGTTCCGGGCATTATCCTGACAAAGTCCAACACAAATTCAGATGTAGAATGTGAGATAATCGCTAAGTTAGAGTAGATTCCTTCTGCGACTTCGGGGGTCAATTCAATGTTAAGTTGGTTCTGATTTTTGGGGTCCATGATCTAAATATTTTTATGTTTAAATTCTCCGCAAATTTAGACATAAAAATCTTTTCATGCAACCGAGCAAAAATATTTCAGTCCCAATTTAGAATTACTTTACCACATTGTCCGGCTTCCATGACATCAAAGCCTTTTTGAAAATCATTGATGTGAAAACGATGGGTTATGATCGGAGTTAAATCAATTCCGGTGATTAGCATTTGTTCCATCTGGTACCAGGTCTCCCACATTTCTCGACCATATATACCTTTTAATGTGAGGGCTTTAAAAATAATGGTATCCCAATGAACAGTCGTACTATTCGGTAAAATACCCAACAAAGCAATTTTTGAACCGTTATACATGTTCTCAATCATACTTTCAAAGGCAACGGGAGAACCCGACATCTCAAGTCCTATGTCAAATCCATGCATGCGCAACTGTTTAACTGCTCCTTCAATGGTTTCTCCTTTTGTGGGATTGACAAGCAGTGTGGCTCCCATCTTTTCAGCAATTTTGAGCCGATAATCGCTTAAATCACTGACTACAATATTCCTTGCTCCGGCAAAGCGACAAATGGCTGTTGCCATACAACCGATCAAACCGGCTCCTGTTATCAAAACATCTTCTCCTATTAAAGGAAACGACAAAGCGGTATGAGTTGCATTACCAAACGGATCCATGATGCTTGCCATTTCATCATTGATTCTGTTGTCCAGTTTAACAATGTTGGCTGCCGGTATTGAAAGATACTCAGCAAAAGACCCATCGCGGTTTACGCCGACTCCGATTGAGTTTTCGCAAACGTGTAGTTTACCTCGGCGACAGTTGCGACAATGACCACAGGCGATATGGCCTTCTCCGGTAACACGATTGCCAATTTGAATATTTTTGACTCCTCGTCCCTTTTCAACTATTTCGCCCACGTATTCATGTCCGATTATCATGGGTGTTTTGATCGTGCGTTGCGACCAGTCATCCCAATTATAAATATGTAAATCGGTCCCGCAAATCGATGTTTTCTTGATTTTGATTAAAACATCGTTGATTCCAACGTGCGGCATCGGCATTTCTTCCATCCAAATGCCTTTCTCGGGGCGAAGTTTGACTAAAGCTTTCATTATTTTTTCATTTGAGGAGAAGTGTAAGTTTGGAGTTCCTTTCTCACTATTTCAAAGGCTGCAATACATTTATCCAGATGTTCCTGTTCGTGAGCAGCTGAAATCTGCACACGGATTCGAGCCTGACCCTGTGGCACTACGGGATAATAAAATCCAATAACATAAATACCTTCATCCAGCATCCGCGCAGCAAATTCCTGCGACAATTTCGCATCATATAGCATGACCGCACAAATTGCCGATTCGGTTGGTTTGATATCAAAACCTAGATTTATCATTTTGCTGACAAAATATGCTGTATTGCGATGTAACTTTTCCTGTTGCTCATTGGTCTCATCCATCAACTCAAACGCCCTTATACCTGCTGCAGCCACCATCGGCGGAATAGAGTTGGAAAACAGGTACGGTCTTGAACGCTGCCTCAGTAATTCAATAATTTCTTTTTTGCCGGTTGTGAACCCTCCAATCGCTCCTCCAAATGCCTTGCCCAATGTCCCTGTGATTACTTCGATTTTTCCTTTTAAATTAAATAATTCTGTCACTCCCCTGCCTGTCTTTCCAACCACACCCGCTGAATGCGATTCATCTACCATCACGATGGCATCATACCGTTGCGCCAATGCATAAATCTGATCCAATGGTGCTACATTCCCATCCATGGAAAAAACGCCATCGGTTACAATGAGTTTAAAACGTTGTTTTTGAGCAAGTATGAGTTGTTTTTCGAGATCTGCCATGTCGGCATTGGCATAGCGGTAACGCTGCGCTTTGCATAAACGAACTCCATCGATGATGGAGGCATGGTTTAATGCATCTGAAATGATGGCATCTTCTTCGGTGAGTAAAGGTTCGAAAACACCGCCGTTCGCATCGAAACAGGCGGCATAGAGAATGGTGTCTTCGGTACCGAAAAAACGGGCAATTGTTGTTTCGAGTTGCTTGTGCAAATCCTGCGTACCACAGATAAATCGAACGGATGACATACCATAACCGTGTGTTTCAATTGCTTTGGTTGCTGCGGATTTTAATTCGGGATGATTGGATAAGCCCAAATAGTTATTGGCACAAAAGTTTAACACTGCTTTTCCGTCTGAGATGCGAATCGTTGCTCCCTGTGGAGAAACAATAATCCGCTCGGCTTTATACAAACCGGCGGATTGAATCGCAGACAACTCTTTGTTTAAGTGAGACTTATATTTATCAAACATGGCATATCTGATTAGATAGTAAGAATCACAAATGTAGTATTATCTTCTTAAAAACAAACAGATATTTGATTTTTTATTCAGGCTATTATCATTTTATATTTGCCAGTCGGACTTAAAATTCATTTTTTTGAAATCCGATTGATAAATCAACTTGTAAATGAAAGGATATAATTTACAAGCAACACAAAATCCAACAGCAGCTTCAAGGAGGGCACAAATTCCGAAGACACCCGTGAAGGTAAGTGCTAAAACATTGAATCCTGCGAGTGTTGATAAACTAATTAAAACCGTAAACAGAACTCCTATCCGGGCAGCAAAGAGTTTCGGACCTGCATTGATTGGATGGGGTTTTGCTTTAATGTTGGATAAGATGAATTTAGAAACAATTGCCAACGGACTCCATTGCGGCTTTTCAATCCCTCTGACCAAAAAATCAGCTAATAAAAAAAGTACGATGAAGATATTGGAAGTGACTAAGAACAACGTTAGTAATATGACAGTAAAAAACCCATTCAACCGGGCAACGTTTTCATCAATTTTCTTGAATGATATCGGGCAAAATGCATTGTTATTCATACCTTTATTTTTTTTTGATTATGATGCAACAAAGATATGTGTATTTAAATTGTATGAAAATACCCTGTATGGCGTAATTTTATACCATATTCAGGGTATTTGTTAGCGAAGAGCTAAGAGCGAAAAGCGAGGAGGTCTTCGAGTGTCATCGTTTCCAGGACTTTGTATTTTCCGTTTGACACCGTCACTGTGCAACATTCTGTATAGGCATCGTGTTCAAAAATCAGGATTTGATGATTGGCAATCGCTTCATCCATCAACCTCTTCTTTTCAGTCATAGAAGTAATGGGGAAAGTATCGTAAGCCGAAACCCAGGCCAAAGGGACATTGGCAGCTACGGGAATCACATCGCCGACATAAACACATGTTTTTTCTCCGGTATGCATGTAAGTAACTAATTGTCCGACTGTGTGTCCGTTGAAAATCTTAATCTCAACACCCGGATAAAGTGTAAAATCCTCTGTCACCAACTTCAATCTTCCGGCTTCCTGTATAGGTAGCATATTTTCAAGGAAATAAGAATCCCCTTCACGTACATTCGGCGACATCATGTTTTTCCATTGCGTTTCACCAACCCAATAATAGGCATTGGGGAAGGTCAGTTCAATTTCTTTCTGTTTGTTATATTGGGTGCAGCCTCCACAATGGTCGAAATGCAGGTGAGTTAAAATCACATCGGTAATGTCATTGCACGACAAACCGGATTTATTTAATTCCTTTTCAAAATCAACAATCTCTTTAATTCCATAAAACTTCAGATAATCAGCTTGTTTAGTGCCTGTTCCTGTATCAATCAAAATTTTCCTGTCGCCTATCTCAACATGCAAACAACGCATCGTCAATTTACAGAAGTTATCCTCATCACAGGATAGCGTTTGCTCCATACTCTTTTAGGAACTACACCAAAACACGCTCCACCGTCGGCGTTAAAGTATCCTGATTCAATTTTGCTTATATTCATTATTGGGTAATTTTTATTACTTTTGCTGATTCAATTTTCGCACAAAAATAACTAAAAACAGTATACCAACAAACATGCAACGCGTACACTTCATTGCCATCGGCGGAGCTGCCATGCACAATCTTGCTATTGCCATCAGCAAAAAAGATCAATATTTAGTCACCGGATCGGACGACGAAATTTTCGAACCATCGTTGAGCAGGCTCAAGGAACACGGATTATTACCCGACAAAATAGGGTGGTATCCTGAAAGAATTCACTCCAACCTTGTTGCAGTCATTTTAGGCATGCATGCCAAACTTGACAACCCGGAATTATTACGCGCCAAAGAACTTGGTTTAAAAATCTATTCTTTTCCGGAATATCTTTTTCAACAAACCCGAAATAAAACCCGCATCGTCGTAGGTGGCAGTCATGGCAAAACGTCTACAACCGCCATGATTTTATACGTATTACAAAAATTGAAAATTGACACCGATTATATGGTAGGTGCTCAGATTGAAGGATTCGATAACATGGTCAAACTTTCAAGTGACTCCCGAATTGCGGTTTTCGAAGGAGATGAGTACCTGACGTCACCCATCGATCTGCGACCGAAGTTTCATTTATACAAACCCCACATCGCTATATTAACAGGCATTGCATGGGATCATATCAATGTTTTTCCAACTTTTGAGAATTATGTCGAACAATTCAAAAAGTTTATTGATTTAATGGAAATTCAGGGACGACTCATATATTTTGATGGAGATGAAGCGCTGATGGACATGACTAAGAATCTGAGGCGGGATGTGGTTGCTTTTCCTTATAACACACCTGAGCATGAAGTGGTTGATGGAGTGACTTATCTAATAACACGCAAGGGGAAAGTTCCCCTGAAGATTTTTGGAGAGCACAACCTTCAAAATTTACATGCGGCTCGTTTGGCTTGTAAACAAATCGGTGTGACAGAAGAACAATTCAACAATGCGATTTCCGATTTTCCTGGAGCTTCGAATCGGATGCAGCAAATTTGCCAGACGAAAGATGCTGTAGCATACAAAGATTTCGCACATTCTCCCTCGAAACTAATAGCAACTGTACATGCCGTCAGATCTCAATTTCCGGACAAGCAGCTTATTGCCTGCATGGAGTTGCACACTTTCAGCAGTCTGACCGAGTCCTTTTTACCCCAATACGCAGGGTGCATGGAGGAAGCAGATATGGCTTTTGTGTATTATAATCCTGATGTTATCAAACACAAAAAATTAAAAACCATCACACCTGAAGAAGTAAAACAAGCTTTCGGGGGTAATAACTTATCTGTTTATAACGACTCTGTGGCTTTTAAGCAGAAAATGCAGAGTCTGAATTACAAAAACACTGCATTATTATTGATGACATCCGGGAATTTCTCCGGATTGAATCTAATTGAATTCGCTAAAGACCTGTTAAATAAAACTGAATAAATTGCAATAACAAGATGAACAATAAACAAAGACTGTTGGATGAACGTTACATGCGCATGGCTCGAATTTGGGCGGAAAATTCTTATTGTGAAAGGAGAAAAGTCGGCGCACTATTGGTTAAGAATAAAATGATCATTTCTGATGGATACAATGGGACTCCCTCCGGATTTGAAAATAAGTGTGAGGATGAAAACAATGTGTCGAAAGCCTATGTCCTTCATGCTGAAGCAAACGCCATTTCGAAGATTGCTCGTTCACACAATAGCAGTGATGGCGCTACATTATACGTGACCGCATCTCCCTGTATTGAATGTGCAAAGCTCATTATACAAGCAGGGATTAAACGCGTGGTGTACGGAGAAGCATACCGCATCATGGACGGCGTAGAATTGCTCGAAAGAGCGAAAATTGAGGTTGAGTTGTTGAAAATTGAACATGAAAAAGCCGTATAATTTGCAGTCTTAAATAAAAAAAGTTGCAGTCATTTAAAAAGCAGCATAAACATCAAAACTATATGAGTAAAAAGAATTTAAATCTGGTATTAATTGTTTTGGCATCAATCATCATTGGTTTGCTATTGGGAAATTTAATTGCTGTCAGACAATTAGGCAGTCAGAATCAAGCTTTCCCTGCATTTTTTAATAAACTGATGAACTCTGATAATAAACTTGAGGAATTGATGCAGCTTATTGATAGTCATTATGTTGACACAGTTGATATCAGCAATCTCACAGAGGAAATGGCTGTTGAATTAATTTCCAGACTTGACCCCCACTCGGTATATATACCTGCAAAAGATTTAGAAATTGTAAACAACGAGTTAGAAGGAAGTTTTAGCGGGATAGGCGTACAATTCAACATTCAAAACGACACCATCATGATTATATCTGTTATCAGTGGTGGTCCTTCCGAAAAGGTTGGTCTGTTGGCCGGTGACAGGATTGTATTGGTAGATGATTCCACTTTTACCGGAAAAAACATTACCAACGAAAAGGTGATGAAAAAACTCCGCGGACAAGCCGACACACAAGTAAAACTCGGCATTAAAAGACAAGGTACAAAAGAAGTGTTGAGTTATCACATTACACGCGGTCAAATTCCGGTCAGCTCGGTTGATATTCACTATATAATTGAACCCGAAGTTGGATTGATTAAAGTAAACAAATTTGGCGAAACAACTTATTCAGAATTTTTGACAGCTATTGCCGATTTACGAGCAAAAGGAGGAAAAAAATTCATCATCGATTTACGTGAAAACAGCGGAGGGTATTTAGACAGAGCCATTTCAATGATCAATGAATTTTTGCCAGCCCGTCAACTCATTGTTTATACAGAAGGAAAATCATATCCGCGTTTTGATGCATTCTCAGATGGAACAGGGAGTTGTATCAATAATCCTGTGGTAGTTTTAATTGATGAATTCTCTGCTTCAGCCAGTGAGATTTTTGCTGGTGCTATACAGGACAACGACAGGGGCATGGTTATCGGCAGAAGGTCGTTTGGAAAAGGCCTGGTACAGCAACAAAAAGGTTTATCCGATGGTTCAGCAGTGAGATTGACAGTTGCGAGATACTACACGCCTTCAGGCAGAAGCATTCAAAAGCATTATGAAAACGGTAAAAACGATGATTACAACCAGGACATTTACAACCGTTTCCTGCACGGTGAATTTTATACTGAAGACAGCATTCAAAATGCAGACACAGTACAATACAAAACTTTATCCGGAAGGACAGTTTATGGCGGAGGAGGTATCATGCCTGATATTTTCATTCCACGCGACACAACTGAATTTACGCCCTATCTGAATAAAATCATCAATTCCGCTTACATGTATCAGTTTGCCTTTGCTTATACAGATAAAAACCGCGAACAATTAGCTAAGCACAAGGACTGGAAAGCGATGGAGCGTCACCTGAATGCTCAAAACTTACTTACACAGTTCGTTACTTATGCAGAAACCAAAGGAGTAAAGGCTGTACCAAAGCAAATTGAATTGTCTAAAGGAATTATCACCAACCGTTTGAAAGCTTATATTTCAAGAAATATTCTTGGAGATCCCGGATTTTTTCCGATTTTATTTCAGGATGACCCGGCAGTCAAGAAAGCTGTGGAAGTTTTGAGAAAAGAATAAGAAAATTGATTAAAATTCAAGCACAAGCATATCCTCTGCTAATATAACAGGTTGAAAAATTGATTGAGCCTCTTCAAGAAGTACATTTTGGTTGGTATATCTAGCCGAAAAGTGACCAATCATCAATTTTGCAACCTGTGCCTTTTGGGCAATAATTGCAGCCTGAATTGCTGTTGAATGCATGGTTGACTTTGCACGCATCTTTTCCGATTCTGCAAAAGTTGCTTCATGATATAGCAAATCCACTCCTTGAATTAACGGAATAATTTTCTCATGATAAGCTGTATCGGAACAATAGGCATATCTGACAGTCTTGTCGGGCGACGTGGTCAAACACTCATTCAAAATGATATCACCATCAGGAGTTACGTAATCTGCACCTCTTTTAATCAGATTTAACTGAGCAACCGGTACTTGATAAAAATCAATCATTGCACGGTTGATATGGCGGTCAAGCGCTTTTTCATTAAAAAGAAAGCCGCTGCAGGGAACACGGTGTTTGAGTGGTATTGAATAAACCGATACAGAACGATCTTCAAATATCAAATCATGTTTTCGTGTATCAAATTCCTCGAAAATAACCTGAAAAGGGAGATTTTCGCAAAAGAAAGCCAAATGAGATTCAAACAATTTGGTTATCCCGATTGGTCCATGCACATATAATTCAGCAGTTCGATTGAGCATACCGAAAGAAGAAATCAAACCTATCAAACCAAAACAGTGATCCCCGTGTAAATGTGAGATAAAAATATGTCCCAATCTGTTAATTTTCAACCCCATTTGCCGCATCCGTATTTGGGTACCCTCTCCACAATCAATCATGTATTGTTTGTCTCTCAATTCAAATATCTGAGAAGTAGGAAAGTTAAACTTCGTTGGAAGTGCAGAACCGGAACCTAATATAAATAATTTTGCAGACATTGTACCTATTGGATTTTTCAACAAACAGTGGAGCAGCTTTGACTTTTAAATCGATTGATTGATATAGTTCAGAATACAATCTTCCTCTTCCGGATGAAACCACGAGACATCCTGATCACGGTTAAACCATGTCAATTGACGTTTTGCATACCTGCGTGAATCCTGTTTGATCATTTGCACAGCTTCCTGCAAAGAGCATTTCCCATCCAAATAATCATACAATTCTTTGTAGCCGACTGTATTAAGCGTATTCAAATGCTTGTATGGGTAAAATTGAGAAGCTTCCTCCAGCAGACCGTTTTCTATCATCACCTCAACACGATGATTTATCCGGTCATACAATTCCGGGCGGGGACGGTTTAATCCGATTTTGAGAATATTGAAGTTCCTTTTTTTTCTTTCGCCTGTCCTTAAAGCTGAATACGGCTTTCCGGTTTGAGAGCAAATTTCCAACGCATGCAAGACACGCTTGTGGTTTTGCAAATCGACCTGCTGGTAATGAATCGGATCAAGCCTTTTCAGTTTCTCCTGAATAAATGTAAGACCTTGCGTAGTATAAATCTGTTGCCAGTGAGTTCTGATTGCTTCATCCACGGTGGGAATATCATCCATCCCATTACAAACCGCATCGATATACATCATTGAACCTCCGACCAGCATGACTATGCGGTGATCTAGAAAGAGCTTATCTA
>JAUSNQ010000132.1 GCA_030655595.1 Paludibacter sp. | reverse complement strand
CAAAGTTGATTAAACTCACCAAACTATGCATTACATTCAAGTAGATGATAGTTGTATAAATCACTGATTTTATATAATCGCTAACAAATCCGGCGCAAATTTTAGTTTTGCGCCGGATGTTATTTTCAGAAATCAGTTCATGCTTCTACTGATGCTGTTCAACAAAACGGGTTACTTTGCAGGAACAATATCGATAACTACCGTTCTGTTGTAGAAACGTTCTTCAGGACGTTTGTTCTCGAAAGGAGACGTTTCCTCATCCATACCAAAGGCTAGGACTTCAAACTTAACACCTGTTTTTCCAGTATTATAAACTGCTTTTTCAAGAATTTGGTGCACTTCACGCGAACGTTCTTCAGACAAATTCTGGTTGTGTGCATCACTACCAATGATATCTGTATGGCCATGAATAATGACTGTTCCGTTGTTTTGAATGTTTGGTGCAACCTCTTCTGTTAAAAATTTCTCATATGCAGAGACCGCTTTAGACTCATCAAAATCGAACAAAATACTGAATCGAATGGCATCTTCTACTGGTTTTTCGCTACGTACCAAATTAAGATTGCTTTCTTTTCGAATCATTCCACCATCTTTGGTTTCACCAACCATAACCACTTTATACTTACCTGCCTGACGATCGCCAAGAATGACATTTCCAGAAACACTTTCTTGCTCACGGGTATAAGGACCATACTTTTGTGTAACACCTTTTTCATCGGTTATTTCTACATTCCACACTTTCAGTGGTTGGTTCTTTTCCGATTTGGCACTAAACAAAACACGACTATCTAAAGGATCAGCCTGTATGGCAACTATTTGAAGCGGAATTAGCAAGTTAGGAGTATCGGTGATGATATCAACCCTGCGGTCACCTTCACGAAGTAAAGGCAGGAATTTTGTTCCGCCCGGCGCTTCAGAAGGATGAATAGGTTGATTGCGACCTTCTGTGGTTATTCTGCCTTGATTGATTCCAAACACATCTACCAAATAAGTTTTCACTGATTCGGCATAAGTTCTGCCCAAAGCAGCTCCATTACCGGCCGACGCACCAATAAGCGTAATCGTAGCATCAGGGTTCTCACGCATCCGGTCACCTAAAATGTTCAGGATGTTGTAATAAGCATTCATTTGTCTTATCGATCTGCCTTCCTGATCTTTTGGGTCTGCCTTGCGAAGTTGCTCACTTTTAAAAGTAAGTGCTTGCTTATTGGTGAGTTTTACGTACCTGTTAGGGATGCTCGATGAACCTTCTTCAAAGAATACATAATTTCTAAGCGGGAACGATTCGCTGATATTTCTTTTTAAAGGTACGTTAAGTGGTGCACGTGTAATTAGTTTCACATCACTCTTAACAACAGGAATAGGTACGATGACAGTTTTGTCAACAACCGCCACTTTTTCTTCAATGATTGGTTCTTGAGCGACTTCCTGTACTTTTCCTCTTCCGAATTTAAGTGCAACACCAACCCTGACAGTTGATAACGACCAGCTTTCGATGTTACGTGGTGCTTGTCCGAAATACGGATGATAAGATACAAAGGGCGAAAGAGCTACCTGATTACGACTATCTAAAGCCGACAATCTAATGTCATAACCCATACCTACGTGTGTAGAAAATACATGTTGACGAATTTCACTGAATTCACCTTCGCTGGTATTAAACAAATTACCATCGTTCTGATCAAAAGTATATCTAAACGATTTATTCAGATTGTAGCCATAAGCTCCACCAAAGAACAAGTGAAAATCAGGTCCGAAAGGAGATATTCGCAAACTTGGTTGAATGGTTGCATAGCTCAGTGGCGTTTTCAAATCTTCGGGACAGTCACAAGGAGATACCACTTGGTTGAATGCTCCACCACGGTTGTCATAACCAAGGTTTAACATCAAACCTAAGAAGGTAATCGGACGGTATTCAAGTAAAAGTGAACCAAAACCGCCAAGTCCAAATCCATCGTGAAAAGCTGCAGGAGCCATCAGTGATGCGTTCAAGGTTTGGGTTGTTCCGGTGTACATATTAATATTTGCACCTCCCGAAACCCCAATCCATAATTTTGGTTGGACTCTTTCAACATCCTGTGCTTGTGTTAATGTTACTACACCCATCAGTAATAATGAGCTGAGAATTAATTTTCGTATCATGGTCATATTTTTTATAAAATTATTTTTTATGAATTATTTTTAATCAGTTAGAACTCACCCTTGTTTGGGAAGTTCTAACTGATTTTGTTTACTATGGTTTGGTAACAGTATTGGAATCCAATGTGACTGCGCCGATGCGTGTCAATGCTCTACCGGTCAATGTAGCTCCGGTTGTGAGTGTAATGGATTGATCTGCCAGGATGTTGCCATAGAAGATGGAGTTTGTTCCCAGTGTTGCTGAGGTTCCTACCGACCAATAAATGTTACTTGCTTTAGCTCCGCCTGCAAGCACAACGCTTGTTCCGGCATCGGTAATAAAGGTAGAACCCATTTTAAATATCCAAACAGAATTAGGATTTCCACCTGCATCTAAAGTGAGGATACCATTAGCACCTGTTCCCGAAATACCACTCGTTGAAGAATTTACGTATAAACCCGGAGCAAGCACCAAACCGCCCAATTGACCTGGTAAGTCTATAGCATCCAATGACCGTCCCTGTGCGTCATTATATGCATTCGTCAGTGCTAACTGTGCCGCTCCAACTACAGGATCAGCAACAGTATATAATGTGCCGATTACATTTGCGGGAAGCAAACCAACTATAGTCGCTGTTGGAAATGAACCTACATCACCGGTAATAATTGTCGAAACACCTGTGTTTGAAATGCCTGAACCAGCCATGATGGCAAAGTCGCCGGCAGAACCAAGATCAACTCCCGGAGGACCTGAAATGATGATGGCAAAATTAGCTACCAGATCTCTGTTGCTGTTGATACCGAATGTATAAATAGCAGAAGTGGAAACCTCTACTCCCAATTCAGTCCACTTTTCAAATGAGAAGCCAGGTTCCGGAGTTGCTTCAACTGTAACCGAGCTACCTGCATTAAACAGACCTGCTCCGATGGTAGTTCCTGCATCCACTGGAAGTGAAGATAAGCTCACGGTATATTGTACAATCGGAGCAATCGTTGTAAAGCTCCATGTTTTATCTGATGCCATGGCGTTGCCATCAACATCTTTAACACCGGTAGTTACCGTTGCATCATAAACTATACCTGCTAACAAAGGATTAGCGGGTGTAAATGTTCCAACCAGGCCTGCGTAAGTTACAAAACCTAAAACAGGATTTAATCCGTTCATTAATTTAAATGTAGATGAATTGATTGTATTAGGATCCATCGTTTTACTAAAGGTAGCAGTGACTGCTTTGTCAAGCGCCACATCAATATCCTGATCATTTGGATCGGTTGAAACTACATAAGGTAATACAGGTATGATCAACACACTGGTGGTAAATTTCCAGGTTGAATCTTTCTCAATAGAATGATTATTTAAATCTTTTACACCGGTTGTAATGGTGGCAGTGTATTCAACTCCAGGCGACAAATTTGCCGAAGGTGTGAATGTCGCTGTCATATCATCATAACTTACAAGTCCTAATACAATATCGGTTTCTTGTTTCAGTGTAAATGTTGACGGGTTAATACTTGTAACACTCATTGCTTTACTGAAAGTAGCTGTTACTTTTCTGTTGATAGCTACATTTACTGCATTATTCAGCGGATCAGTAACCGTAATGATAGGCAGTATTCCAGTAGCAAAACTCCAGGTTGTATCCTTTGCCAATGCATTTCCGGCAACATCAGTTGCATCAGTTGTAATGGTTGCGGTATACACTTTGTTTTGAAGCAAATTAGCTGTTGGTGCAAAAGTCGCTTTCATTCCGGCATAGCTTACAGTTCCTGCAACAACGTTCGCACCCTGTTTTACAATAAAAGTACCACCATCAATGGAAGCAGCACTCATGGCTGTACTAAAATCAGCAGTAATAACTTGATTAAGTGCAACATCCGAAGCTCCATCTACAGGATTAGTCAAAACAACAGTCGGAATGGCACCGGTATTAAAGCTCCAGGTTGTATCTTTTATCATGATATTTCCCATTGGGTCTTTGACATTCCGTTTCATTGTGGCTGTATAAACTGTATTGGCATCCAACACATTTGTTGGAGAAAAAGTGGCTGTCATACCTGCGTATGAAACATTTCCTAACACTAAATTTCCTCCTTTTTTCAATATAAAAGTTGTTTCATTGATAGTAGATGCAACCATCGCTTCATTGAAAGTCGCAGTAATTTGTTTGTTGGTAATCACATTAATAGCACCATCCAAAGGGTCTGTTAAAATCACTTC